>JBKPMK010000575.1:0-2967 GCA_046732115.1 Thermoproteota archaeon | reverse complement strand
CGATAAGTTTTCTAGTAAAAATATATCTCAAGCAAGTATGAAAGACTTAACTTTTAGATTCTTCTTTATAATCATTAGTATTAACAACACTATTGCCTTGTTGCGTAGTGAGTGTTAGTTCTGTGCGATTTGTCTTTTGGCGGCCGACGAATCAACCTCGTCGGTCATTTTATTATCTAATTTATGTTGACAGTTCTCGCCTATGTCCAGGTGACGAGGCTTGTCGAAATATAACAGGTTGCATATTTCATTGCCAGTCAAACCGTGCTTTGAATACTATGCTAATAAAGAGAAGGCTTAGGCTACAATATGGAGGATTGATAAACGATTATAGTTATGGTATATTGTAAAATTGCTTATAACAATCTGATTTAAGTCCGTCTGTAGAATTTTCAACTTTTCTATCGAAAAAGGGGTCATTGTATTCTTCTTCTTGTTTTCGTTCTTTTGGTGGTATGATATTGATTTTCTGGTTTGTCAATGCCGTTTTGGTTGTATTGGATGAATGCGATACCATTTTAGTATATACATCCATAAGACTAAACCATAGGATATAAGCGGTATATTATATATGAGATTATAACTATGTAATAATATTGGGAATATACTATTATTATCAAATATATCCGGGCTCATATCTTCCGTTTATAGACCCTCTTATCATCACTCTGCGGGTCTTAAGCAAAATCGTCATCCACTAGATCTGAGTTTTCAGACTCCTCTATTACATATTCCACTAATTTGCATTAATCTTTTGCCCATTTTTTCATCCAGTTCAACAAATGGATAACTGATTCTACCAACTCTTGTCCTTTAGTTGTTAACTTATATTCTACCTGAGGCAATCTGTGGCTTTATTGGTCCGCAACATTCATAGACACATCAATAGTTGCACTTATCCTTCGAAGCAAATTCATATCAACGAGACCATAATTCTTGTCATATTAAGATAAATAAAAAAGTAAAATAGCTTCACAATGCTTATTCTAAACTTAGTGTTTGGTATATGTCCTAACACTTGCAATACCATATTGGCTGCTCTGGATGGAGTTATTCAGCTTGGCAAGGACCATTTTATCCTCCTAATCTAGAGAATTCAAGATGGTTAAGTTACTATTCCCAAGTGTTTGATTTTGTTGAAATTGATTCTTCATTTTATAGGACGCCTAATGCATTTATGGTAAAGAACTGGTGTAAAAAGACACCAGATCATTTCAGATTTGCTGCTAAATTTCCAAAAGTTATAACTCATGATAAGCGATTGAAGAATGTAGAAAAGGACCTAGAATTATTCTTTTCTTCCATGATTTACCTTAAAGACAAGATCTTGGCATTATTGATACAGTTACCGCTCTCGATGTATATTATTACGCGATAATAGAGTAATAATCAATTATTATTTCTAACTACCTGGTATGAGCTAATCTTATTATCCAAATCTTTGGTAAAATCATATTGAATGAAGTTCAGTGATATTATTAGGTCAAAGATACGAATATTCGAGGCTAACTTCAGTTGAGCAAAATAACAGAAGCAACATTTGGCAGAGAGATATTTGATCTACTAAACTCAGATTTAGAAACGAAAAGTGCAGAATTAAATGCATTATTTCTTCAGTCATTAAAGCTGCAAGAAGCTTATAATACAATATTGCCCAAAGTAACACCTCGACTTATAGATGATCTTTTTGCAAGACTTCAGGAAAATCCTCATATTAAACAACCAATATACATGATGGAGATATTTGCCAAGAGAATCAAAAGAAAAGACAAAGGAACGATAGCGGTAGAAAATGATCAGTTCAGGGAATATCTAATTTCAATGTCTGGTGGTTCTGTCCCCGCAATATATGATCATGATAGCCATTATGTAATAAACATGAGATTGACATTTGATATTCTCAAAGCATTAAATGATATTGATTTTGTCTTACAAATATGTGGTGATTATACCGGCACAGTGACATCTGTTGGGGCAGCACGAGAATATCGACCACAAGAATTAGAGCGTGTGTTAGAAAAGCAAGAACAATTTAAAACTCCTACAGAAAAAGAAATAGAAATAGAAAATGATGATGACGACAGCAGACAACATAAACTCAATACAATTATAGCGTCTAAAGATAACAGTCAATCAGGTATCTCATTTAGGCACAGGAAGAATCATCTAATAGGTAATAGTGTTAAAATGACGATCTGTATCCTAATTGCTACAGCAGGAGTAGCATTATTAGTAAATCTTGTTGTAAATGGAGATATCATCATGCCAAATACAGGCATTTTCTTACCGCCTCCATCATCAATGTTAAAGCAAGCATCAGATTACGGAACAGTAGATGGTGCAGTTACTGGTCAGTCAGCAGCAGCAGCTGCTACTAGTGGTGGTTCGGTAACAGTATACAAAGTTGCTGGCTTAGTTGATTCTTTAGAAAAATCTGCTGGACATACCAAAACTTCAGTTATTTCTCCTGCTGGTCATTTTATGTTTAAATTACCATCTGGTGTATATAGAATAATTGTAGTATATTCTGATGGAAAAGATCAGATTACTGAAAACTATGCTGTATGGCCTGGCTCACACACTACTCTTAATCTAATACATTGAAAGTGAATTTTGGCTTGTATACTACATATTAATAAATAACGTCTGCAGTCTACATCCATAGTAGATAGAATTCAAGTGTATCGGATCTGTCTTGCCATTAATTATTCTACATAGTCATTCCATTCATATTCATTCCTTTATTATTGTTTTTCTGCTGTTGTTGTGATGGCGATGATACCAATGTTTTTTCTATTCTGTCAAGACCAGTACCATTTATCAATGTCCCATACATTTCATGAGTGCTTGCATAATGATTTTCTGTTTTAACTGTGTCTATTATGAGCCCAAGTACATGTTGTTTTCCCATAAGATGCACAGTAATAGGAACTTGCTTGAACCTTAAGCCGCCATCAGAATAAATAT
>JBKPMK010000574.1:0-1919 GCA_046732115.1 Thermoproteota archaeon | reverse complement strand
ATGCTATTAGGTTTGTATACCAAAAATCCAATGAGAATCTAAAATTCAATAACAACGATGAACAGGAGAAAGAAGAATCAAACGAGTTTAGATCAGCTCGAAAAGTATCTGGTTATGGAAAGCCTTTGTTAAGCTATCATGTACAGGGAGCAAAGGATTCAAAAGGTCTTGCAGATTTAGGATTGGTTGAAGTGGAGAAAGGAAATAGAGGCAAGATCTTTGCAAAACCTACTACTCTTGATAAGCTATTAGTGACCAGTAATGCTCTTAGTGCAGTGCAATAACTAGGAGGAATATATCTTAATTCTTGTAGTGAACACTATATGGTGAACAAAACAATAATGAAGAATATTAGAACACTTACTATTACTACTATATCTTCAGCTATATTTTTGGCTACAGCGTTAGCATCGTTAATTTTTCTTTCACTTTTGCAGCAACATGATGGGAATTTCTATGTTTACGGTCAAACACAAGGCATAGCAGGAGAACAACAACATCAAATTACAAATGCAGCTTCTCCTTCTAATGTATTATCCTTGTCGAGTCTTACAAATCAAGGCTCTCTATACCAAGGAACTAGATCTGCTCCTGTCACTGTTATTGATTTTAGTGATCTCCAATGTCATTTATGTACTAGATACGTAAAAAATACTGAACCAATTAAACATCTACCTAATCGCGGGTTTGATTCACTACCTGCAGCTCTAGCAGCTCAGTGTACCCAAGATCAAGGGAAATTCTGGCAGTTCCATAATTTGCTTTATGAAAAACAAGGACCAATTGATTCAGGATGGGCAAATAAAGATAATTTGAAAAAACTTGCAGCTCAAACCCAGACAAATTTGATAAACTGATAACAAATTTGCTAATACGTTGCATCTCATTATTTCTTCTTATTTGCAACCTTCTCTATAGTCTTATTTTTCTCCTTATTGAGTTCATCAATTGTCATCCCACTAGCTAAAGTTATAGTACTGTTGCTATCATCAGTGTCACCTTCTGTAAATATCGCAGCATAAGAGGAGCTCCTCAATGTTTGTGCAATTGAATCATCATGTGTTAATACATTTAGGTCTAATTCCTTTACCGGAATTATTGAGCCATAGTCATCAATGTCAAGTTGAGTAACATTAACCTTGTTATTTGTAGCATCTATTCTGTTAACCTTGATTAACATATCACATTTTGATGATAATATAGTATTGTTGTCTGCTGTAACTTGTCAACAATTAACTTGTCATTGTATGCTACAATACAACAACTATAGTGTACAAAAATTACGGTATTACATTACCAGTAGAACTGTCATAGCAGCTGCCGCTTGTGACCGCATAGCAGTATGGAAGCGTTGAATTATAAAATGTTTCATTAAATCCTGGCTTGTACTCTATTATTTTGCTAACATGACTACTACTACCGGCGCTACGAAATATGGATTTTGATGTATCGAATTTCTTGATATTGCCATTATCATAGCCACTGTTATCGTCACCATTAAACAGCACTGCTGGCACTCCTGGCAAGCAAAAAGATAATAAAATGATTCTAGTCGTTAGAAGGATAGTACTAACAAACGGTATTATATCAGAGTGTAGAGATGGATGTAACAGGAAGAAGTCGAGTGATCAGGTCAGTACTACTAAAGTTGATAGAACAGAAAAACTAGGAATTACACTGCCTAAATCATTATTGCATACTTTGGACAATAAGCGTGGAGATATACCTAGAAGTACTTATATTAGAAGAGCTGTCGAAAGTTATCTAAAAATAAAAAAGGAGAGGTAGAATGAAAAGTGGCAATCGACAGCACTCTTCTTACGGTTGCTGCAGCATCGGCCACTAACTTTAGCCCACTCCTAACCAGTGTTGGATTTGGTGGACTGGTTGGCTTTTTAATTGGTTTTGTTATAAAAAAG
>JBKPMK010000573.1:0-2126 GCA_046732115.1 Thermoproteota archaeon | reverse complement strand
TGTTTGAATATGATACAAATCCAATCGCCTCTAAAAACTCTTCAGCCTTAGGATCTCTAAGTTCAAACCTGAGGAGCTTCGTATTATCTACTATGAATAGGCCAGAGTGAGAACTACCTCCATTGAGAATCTTAATGTGTGGAGTCTTCCCAGAAAGTTGTTTTACAACCTCAGAATTCTCTTTAGTTATTGGAGTAATAATTCTTATCAAAGCTCCTCTTTTTGATGCATCGATTAAATAATCTAAAACTCCCAGCTTATCTGCTCTAATTATAGCTTTCACATTGGCAAAAAGTAACAGAGCCTCTTTATCCACACATTTTGCAAGCTCGATATAAGTTTCCATCGCTTTTTTACGATCCGAAATTACCTCAAGAAATTCTGACTGCAAGTCATCTTCGATCTGTCTTATTTTATATTCAGCAGGTAATGCCTTATTCCAAAGTGTTTCAAATATAGATTCTTGCTCTTCTATAATTTTTCTTTTGTTGCTATATGCGGCTTGAAGTAACCCATTACTTAGGGCTACAAATCCAATATAATCTGTATCATTTACTATAAAGTTAGCTTCATTTCCATCCATATGACGAATCTCACTTGTTTTCATGAGATCTTTGTAGTGTCTGATATTCTCTTTTGTAATTTCAAAAATACATCTTTGTCTTATGCCCTTATTTTTAGAAGCAAGTCTCAGTTTTTGAGGTAAACCAAGTGAGAGTAATTTTGATAGAAATTTGGAGTTACCACTAATGTCTACTCTGCACTTTGTATTGTATAAAATTTGCAGCAGCATACTTGTTACATCAGCATTATGTAATATTGAAATTCTTTCACTTTCATTTTGCGTATTATGTCAACAACTAACAGGAATATTGGGCAATATAAAAGATGACATGATAAAAAATGTTTAGATATTGATAAAACCTATTGCATTTTTAAAAGTATACTTATTGTTATGATCATAATGTTAAACTCCATTTCTCGATGCTGGCCTACTAATATAATCATATTGTATTGCTATGCACAGCATGATGGGCATTGTATGTAACGAACAATCCATTAACAATCAATTAATATGCGGCTTTTGACTATTGTTACTTTTCCATTACATGTCACAAAGAATTTTCTTTTCATTATATAATTATATTACTCATAAGGACAAAAGATAAATTTTATACTGTAATTCAAATCGAAAATTTATCTTTCAAATCTTTTGTCCTGTTTCTAACGGTAACTTCTGTTACACCAGCAGCATTAGCAATATGCTTCTGGGTTATATTCTCACCATTCTTAAGACTTGCTAAATATAATACAGAAGCTGCTATACCCATGGGATCTTTTCCGGCAGAGAATTCCTTTTTAGTAACTATGTTCATAATTTCCGCAGCCTGTCGCTTTGTTTTCTCACTAAGTTTAGATTTGTTTGCTACTTTGGCAATACATCTAATTGGATCGATTATAGGCATTTTTAGATCAAGCTCAAAATATAACATTCGATAGCTTCTAGCAATTTCTTTGAGTTTGACATTACTTCCTTCAGATATATCTTTTAATGTTCTTGGAGTTCCAGATTCCCTGCATGCGATATATATAGCAGCGGCCAAAATTCCAGATACTGTTCTTCCACGTATTAGCATCCTCTCTTGAGCTTTTCTATAGATATATGCTGTTTTTTCAACTATTGAATCAGGTAGACCCAGTCTATCCTTTAATCTATTAAGCTCGCTAAACGCTTGTATAAGATTTCTATCTGTTGAAGTATGAACCTGTGTCCTAAAATCCCATGTTCTCAGTCTTTCCATTGCCGACCGCATAGCTGTGTTAATTCTCTGCCCAGCAGCATCCTTGTCAGGTCTTCCGATTATAGTAGCAAGTCCCATGTCGTGTCTTGCCAGAGGAGTCAGAGCGCCTATTCTATTTGTAGTATGTCGCTGTGCAGTGAAATCATTTCCTTCTGGTCGATTAGTTGCTTCAATACTATCAGAGATAACCTGCCCACAATTACTGCAAATAAGCTCTCCAGATTCAGGATCTGTAACAAACTTGTCATTCTTTTTGCATATAGAACATATTAATGATGAGTTCTGTATTTTTAAATTAGAGTAGCTTGTGCGCATTTTGTTATT
>JBKPMK010000572.1:0-19601 GCA_046732115.1 Thermoproteota archaeon | reverse complement strand
GCATAATCACAACTAAGGATCTGTTCAACGTAATAATGAATAATCAAAATCTCATACCTAGTTTGTTAAACGATAAAGTGCTTGTAGGACAAACAAGCCCAACGCATGATCAATTTGGTCAATATTGGTTTTCAGATATTTTCCCTATAAGGTAAAGGCGATTTATTAACGATAAACTATATGAGATTACTAATTTATTGAGCAGTGATGACTAGACACGATTCCACTTCTAAGGTGGGCAGATATAGGCTTATTCTATCTGATCGATACAAAGATCAAGATAGCAGACGATTTCAATTAAACTTTCGCATGATTATTTTATTTCAATTGTTAGTTACATTAGTAGCATATAGAAAATCTCGTTTGTATGCTAGTACAAGTCTCCGAAAATCGTTAATATCGCGAAATTACTTTGTACTTAGCCCAAATTCTTCAAACAGCTGAGGCGATTTAATACCTCAAAGCGGCAGGCCTTTGGGTACCGCCGCTTATTAATTCCAATGTCATATCACAGAGTAAATCTGTTGTATTGGCATTAAATCATCTCAGTTTCTATATCTCTTGTCCTTTGTTCTTTTAATTCCTCGTACCATTTCCTTCTTCTTCCCTTCTTGATATTACTTTGAACACTCCTATCAAATCCAAAAAATCCAAGAACTGTTTCTGCAGCATCAAGTATCATTTCTTTGTACTTTTCTTTATCATATTGTGGTAGAGAGCTTAAGTTCTCAATGGGCGTCACTCTACAAAGAGGGTTGTTATGCTTCGAATCTGTGCTAAATGCATCAAATATATTGATATATGATGTAGCCTACGATTATTTACGTGTGCAACCACACTGCACATACACACAGCTGGCCAGTCGGATAGAACTCGAAGCTGTCCATCCTCATGCGACTAGTTAGAGTCTCTTCGAACTGGTTCACATCGTACGCCATTTATATACAAAAACCCTTATGGCTAGTACCTGGCATGTGGTATATGCTATAGGGGGTTTTGTAATCATTGTTATATCATACTAATTGTAAAAGGTTATCTGCTTATTGCAGTTCTTGTCTTGTATTTCTTGAACTTGTCATATTGCGCCTGAGTCTTTGCCAACTCTTTTTGTGCACGTTTCATTGTGCTAAGGCTTTTAGGACGGATAAAGCGATTTGCTGCAGTTGCAGTTTCAGGTATGCTGTAGTATAGTTTTTGACACTCTTCCAAATATCATGCTATAGTCATTTATAGTGTCAATATATCGGAACATTCCAAAATATTCAGGATCATTCATCATTCGATAACACATTCTTTAACTTGATTACGCTCCCCTCTCTGGTCTTTCATATCAGTTTTCATTTTAATTAAATCTATTGCATCGTAGCTTTAGCCTGTATGTTCATAAAATTTTGTTTGGGATACTAGAAGAAATTAAGAAGGATATCTCTTATGCAATATTATCTTGGCAGGTATTATTAGTATCCAAAAGTAATATGCAGCTTGCAGTTCAACAAAGGAAACCAAAATAGATAACAAGAATACTACGGTAGGAACAATAACCTCTAATAAAACATTATGTATTTCTCTTTGAGTCAGATCCTTATCTATCAATTTATTCTTTGTAGCATGCAGCCAAGTTATCGTTAGCAATGCTCCAGCGATAGCCAAAACTAATGCATATAATACAAATACAATCTGATAGCCAAAACCTATTTCCATATTAGTAGCAAGTGGGATAAGTGTTATGAAAAATAAGAATATTAGAGTTAACCAGGTCACAGCCGTATCAGAATTTACTATTTGATTGAAGATTTGATGATATGCAATCCAGTAAATACCTATCATAAAAAAGCTAATAGCATAGATCTCAAATTCTGGAATTGATTCTAAGAGTTTGTCAATAACTTGTGCTTGGGTAAGGTTTTGTGCTAAATTTGGTATTGTAATTGAAATGGCCATAAAAGTTATAGAAAACGCAAAAATAGCATCAGCAAATGAGATGATATGCTCTAGTCTTAGCTGACGTTGCATTGACACAACTCATTGATTCGTATCAAAAACATTAACTGAGCGGTGTATTATTATAGTCTAAAATACTGTATGTTTATGACCTGGTTGGTAATCATCCTTGTTAGCAGAATCTAAAGCTAATCCCCTTTTGTTGTGATTGCCTGCTTCTGATATAGTTCAAAGCGCTATCTATTGTGGGTGCATTGGATAACAATTCTATCTTTACCAAATGAGCATCCTTGAATAGTTCCATAGCCTGCAGCTTTTCTCTATTATAATCTGTTGTCTGCAGTATTTCAAATGCATGTTTGAGTATAGTGTCTAACGCTGAAAGACATACTTGATACTGTTCTGGTAAATGCTTTGTCACATATTCCTTGATAGTTCCTTTAGCCTGCTCACGCAGACGTACGACTAATATATTTTATGTTAGTCATAAATGGCCCATTGCAAAAGCTTCGTGGTGTTATGGATACCAACTCACCATTTCTATGGCAGCTGATTGAGATTGCTTGTCTCTATTAATATTTCTTTGAGCTGATTTACAGCATTGAACAAAAGTGTTTTTTCTCGTTCTTCTTTTATTGATTGCGTAGATTGTACTTCGTTACTAAAAACTTCAACCTGATTAATTATTTCAGAATTAGGGAGACCATTTCTTGTTTCTATGCTTCTTTTGATTTGTTTGAATTGTCGTTTTAGTTGCCCTATACCGTCTTCGAGCACTCTCCCTCCTTCTTTATTCTTTATTCCCTCAAATGCATCTTCAATTCCCTGTATCCCTATTTTGCCCAACGTGTCACGATAACCATTTATCATAAGATTTTCTATAGTTTTGTCAGAATAGTCAAAGATTTTATCATTTACTTCATTTCCATCGTCTTTGCGATCTATACGTACAACTTTAGTTAATCTAAATCGCCCTCCTAAAACATCCTTGTAAGTTCTTCTTTCCCCATTTCTTTTCTCACTATTCGCATGTTTTTTCAATATGTCATCTATCTCACTATCTGTAACACCTTTTCTTTTTGCCAGCTGCCTGATTTCATTAACCAAGTCACTGTAATCAGTAATAACTTTGGCTACCTGTTCATCATAATCTGTTTTATCACTAAAAAGTATATTCCATTTTCTATTTTCAACAAAATCAAGGTCAAAAGAATATGGTTCTTCTTTGAGTTCAGAAGGCCACAAGTCAGCGATATACACTTCCAGATCTGGAACATCGTCTTCGTCAGTATTTGGATTGTGCCAATAATCTCTATGAGCTTGTATTACTTCTCTTAATGGTGTAGTGGTTCTAAGGCTACCATCCCAAAAGTTATGTCTCTCGTTTCTTTTTGACGCACTGGTCGCAGGATCTTTGACATTGAGCTTTAGATAGTCAAAGAAGTCAGGAAAAGTTCCACTTGCCAGTACATGCTCTGTTTCAATACCTCTATTATAGGATATCACATGCTTGTTTTGCTCATCACCATATTCTGAGTAATACTTAGTTCTTAAATCATGTGTTTGAACTCTTTTTTCGTAGCTATCAAATATTACAGCATCACCTGTTTGTACATCCACAGTTACTAAAAGAAGTCGAGGATCCGGCTTGTGTGTTTCTATTGGAAAGTCAGCAAACTTTTGCAAAGTCTTTTTAAGAGAGTATTCCAACATGTGTTTGTTGTCAGCTCTGAAATTTCTGGGCCAAAGATTAGATGGGTCAGTAAAATCAAAGAATTTGGCAAATGCAAACCATGTTGGGATTCCAGAGGCTACATGTGGAGCTCCTAAATGCTTGGACTGGTAAGCAGAATAATACCTTCTCGCAGCTTCCGCAGTAGCAGGAACATACCAGCTGTCTATAAAATAATCTTTCCAGAAATTTGGCTCTAAAGAAAACGACTCCATCAACAAATCATACCAATTTTTCAAATATGGATTTACTTTGGAAATAGAGTCCATGATAGCAGTTGCAGAGCTTTTTAATTCTTGATTTGTACTATGCGTAATCTCCCACCACCAATGGTATACTGGATTCATATTCAGTATATCGGCCACAGTAGGCCATGGATATTTCTGATATCTCCAAAAGTTTACAAGTTCTTCAGCTGAACTTTCCCAGCTCTTCCTTTTAATGGCGTTATTTATAACTACTGCAGCATTCATGGCTCCAATAGATGAGCCAGCCACAATGTCAAATAGAGGTCTTTTATTTTCTAGACCATTCTTACGGTGTTCTTCGCTAACATTTTTAACTAAAGCCTGAAACACACCAGCTTCATATGCTCCAAGTGCTACTCCTGCCTGAAATATTATAGCTCGTTGCACTCGCTTAACTCTGACTTTGACATATTGTATATTATTATTACTTGATTCACCTTTGGTGCCTGAAATTGTTAACTGAAACGTTAATGTAATACTGGTTTTAATTTCTTCATTATCACCATCTATTATGTAGGGAGCTTTGAATGTAGTGGATGGTGAATTAGGGTTGGTTATATCGACCTCATAATCTTCAGATGGTATGTATCTCCATGAATAAGACAAGTTTTCTTGATCAGCTCTAAATCGCGTAGCAGTCAAAACAACAGTTGAACCCTCTGAAGCAGTTTGGTAAAAATCTGTGTTATCATTATTACTATTCTCTGGGATTTTATCCCTATCTTCTCCTTTTGTAGACATGCTAACTGTAGCGATGATTCTAGTACATAAAAACTCTTCTTTTAATTTGGCTGAATTTATGGATATCCCAATACACTTCTCAGAGGCGCCGCTTATTGGCTTGCCTATGCTATAGATTTTGATAGCTATACATTATAAGTCATGAAATATATCCAGCAGCTTTCTGCTTGCTTTGCTTTAGCTCCCTTCTTGTTTTTCTTGCCATAAGTCCCTCCATCTCGAGTTTAAATATGTTTATCGCAATATCAGCGGCTACCCTGCATTTTGTTAACGACTAGTCACTAGATTTACCTGCAAATAGAGACTACTTTGACTTGTTTTAGATCCTATCTTGCTCGTCTGGATCGAGGCCCGCTTCGAGGGGTACTTTGAGTATCTCGGTTTTCTTCATTTTTTCCTCCAGCTAGATCCCAAAGTGTGTTAAAATCGCTTTGAAGATCAGAAATTACCATAGGATCATCGCTGTAAATATTCTCCCCAAGTTTTTCTGCATGAACCTCTTTTTTACAAATCAGAATTGTATATCATAGCTTTGGTGAAGGTGAACCTATTTTAGAATCTTTGAATTCTTTTATTGTTATGTTATCAGTAGATTCGGAATCGAAATGAAGAGCCTTGATGGATGCACTTGAAAGGATCCTTACTTTAGTTCCTCTTTCAGCCAGTAGTTTAATAGAGGTATATCCAAAATTTCCTAGAATTTCATTTGGTAATATTAAGTCAAGCTCATCAATTGAATCATATCTGCTGATTAGACTGAATAAGTAGTAGCTAATAGCCCAAGTATGTAGCCACTTATTTTCCTTGGCCTTAATAGTTAGCACAGGACATGAAGCAGCAGAAACATCTATTCGCATATCATTTGGTTTGATATCCATTCACATAAACAAAAAGCCTTAAAGATGTCGTCTTGTTTTTCAGTATCGTTGTCCTTTTCGAACTTTTGGACGGAGTTTGATGACAAGTTTAATCCCGGATTTGTTCTAGTTGGGGGATGATGGAAATGTTATTCGTGATAATGATGGAAATCCTAAACGAAGAATCAGTCAAGACATTTACGATGCCATTATGAGAGTAATTCAGCTGGATGGGGTTTTTATACAAAATTACGATAGGCTCTCCGGCATATTGGATGTAGAAAAATTTGGTGAGGAGTCAAGAGCTCTCAATATTGCAGAATATATTAGAACCCTTACAAATGAGCAACTGGGAATAATCAATAGGTATTTTACAAATGATAATGACAACAACTTGAGAGATGTCTTTGAATATTTTGGACAAGGCTCAATATATGATTCCAATCATGATTCTCAAAGGAACATGTTAAATAGAGACACAGGCAATCTAGTACGATATAGGGTTCACATGGCAGATGGGCCTGGAGTATATGGAAGATGGCACTCCTTCATCAGATGTTCAATACTTCTTGGAATAGAAGAGGAAAAATGGAGAAAACTCGATAGATTATTGGCTATTGCTTATATCATACACTATAACGTCAAACCTATCCAATCCCATGAGTTTCCTGGTGGAGACAGACCAGAAAATATACCTAATAAACAGAGAGTTTCTTGGCGTGAAGAAAACTTCGGACTTTTGGAGTCTTGGAGAGATTATGTATCAAACGCTAACTCTGAAGGATTGGATAAAATCTTGGGTAGATCTTTTTATTATCAGTCGCCATTAGACTAATTGCAAGAAAACAAAAATTCCTCAGAATTTCTAATGAGGCTTCTGAGAGATAGAGTGTCATATGACTTTGATAGATTGTACTACTTTTGTGACCATAAGTAGGACATCAACTATGAATCGATCACTTACATCATAAAGTATAGCTTATGCTCAACCACGAGGATTCTTTAGATCTAATAAGTGTACTCCCAATAAGTCATAATTTTATTAGAATTACTCATAATAGTTCCTATTTTTTAACTTCAAAGGTTGCCATGTTAGTAGAAGTTTTATAGCCGCTTGCATAGGACTGCAATTTAACACTATAGATTCCTTCTTCGGAATTATTGTTTAGGTTCCACGTATAAGAAACTCTACCATCAATGTCTGATGTATCCTCTTCTAACAAAACATGGGAACCTGAAGGATAAACTATCTCTCCGCTTACTTTAGCACCAACAACTTTTTCATTAGATTTCACATCTAAGACATTGACTACTATCTGTTGTTGATCTCCAGGTATAATAGTAGAACTTTGAACTGTTACCGACAATACTAGTGGTGATTTATCTGACTTTATTATCAAATCCGTATTGCTAATACTGCTACTGCAAACAATAGCTTAGAGTTATGCAATAAGAAAAAGTCCATAGCACATATAATAACTGACTTTGAGAACATTATGTATTCATTCTAATCAATTGTAGCGCCTCATATTATACGAATAAATTAATTGCAGGCAGAATCACATATAGTCATCTTTAGAATCCGTCTTAAACATGTTCTGGCTATGAAACATCTTCATGTCAAAGTGGAGCATGACGTATGCTGTGCATATCTTATTCTGTTGTAATAGGTGTTGCAAAATCATAGCATGAATTTTTGAAAGTTGCATGTTATTTACATATATACATACAATGCTCAAAGAAGGATAATCGAAGCAAAAAATGAGGATATTTTATAGATCATATCTATTTAGATAATTGACCACGTATTTCTCCCATAGGGTTTGTTTGTGTATGAACATTAGCATGTGCTTGACCATCATTTATCAACTTGACTAGATCGGACATTTGTTTACCCTTCAAAGGTCCCACAGGATCATTTGAAGTGAAGCTTCCTTGCGATAGCATTCCCATTCGTTGGGCCAGTAGGATTTGAAGAGGAATTAAATAGCCAAACTACAGGGGGTCCATTTTCTCCAACTTTGCCTTGATGTATATGTGCAGCCGTTACTTTGTCCATATTCATAACATTAACCTTATATGACATAGTTTTTCTATCACCACTTAAGGTAAATTCTGCATCTCCAGTCGCCTTGGTATCTTTTGGTGGTACTTCTTCCTTTCCTGTCATTTTCGCAGTGAACTTTTGCTCGCCTTATGCATGTGATGAATTTACTAGACCACCTCCCACCAGTGTAGCAAGTTCAATGCAGCTGTAACTATCCTACTACACGAAGCATTCTCACAATATGCATATTATCATCTTAGTATAGATTTCTATATTGTGGATATACAAGTCATTCAAACAGATGTTCTCCATGATACAACTGATTAGCAATTTGAAAAGTACGTCCTTGTGAACGCATAGTTGGTGAATGTGCTGCTAGGTATCTTGCTGCAGCAACTAACATGTGTGTTCTTGTTGCGCTGTTAACATCATTATCTTGGTAGTAATCATTGGTAGATGCTAGAGAATATTGTCTAAACACTGCTTCTATCATCTGAATAGAATGAAAGTTACGGTCTTCGCGTAGCATAGCCTTTCCAATTGCTGCTAAAGCTCGATCTGGCTTCCCTTTGTTATCATAAAGATAATCCATCATTAACTGTCCTGCTTGATTTACTTGCTGTTGCTTATCTAGAAGTAATAAAAATACTTCTTTTAACAGTATCTCAGTGTCTTCTTTAAGTGTACTATCATAATCAGCAACATTATTGTTCGTATTTACATTATTGTTGATATTTCTTTCTTCTGTACTCTTTGTAGGTTTAGGCAATGGTACTGGAGGGACATTCAAAAAGCGGTTAAGGTAAACCCTCATTGCACCGTCAAAAACACCTCGCAATAATTCTTGCGTAGAGACTCTTCTTAATGCCTGATGTACAGCATTAGTATAGGTAAATGTGTGCAGTATTGCATCCCAGTCACTAAATTCATTACGAGTATGAAATTGTACTATGCGCAAAGCTGCAGTATCGGCTACCGTACTGGCCAATTCTTCTTCACTAGTACCTCGGCTTAAGGCATATAGTAATGAGTTTACGATTAACTGCGGATCATCACCTAGTAATACTGTCATTAGATGGTTTCTTCGTTGATCCCATCTTTTTCTTATTTTGTCTTGGCCTGCCTGTCCTCTTCTTCTAATTCCATTATTCAAAACTATGGGTAATTTTTTGAAGGCTTTTTCGAGGATACCAATCAGGTCTATGGGATATCGCCATGAATTAGACTCCTCCATTCTTTCAGCATTAGCATATCCTGGTACAAGACTACTCAGTACTGACTCTACTAGCTCCTTATTGTCACTATTATCCCATCCAATTATATCGAGGGCCTCCAATGCCTTGTTAGTAAAATCCAAAACATGTCCAATGTCAAGTAAACGATGATCAGTTGCTGCCGCAAAAAGTATATTAGATATCTGAGAACTATCTGCGCCCAACCGTACAGCAGTAACGATACATATTTCTGCTGCTTGTGCATCACGAGATTCAATGAATTGTCTGAACCAGCGTTTAATAGTATGCAAATCTGGCCAAGGCTTTGGCAATGGGGATATTTTAAAACGTGGCGGCATGGAAGCACAGTCCTGTGCTACAGCAGAAAGACCGTGATATAGAGCATAAGATATGTCTTCGGCATCGAGGTAGGGAATAATATTCATCATGCAAGTATGGATTGTTAAGCCCTGACCCCATCCGGATTGTTTATAATGACTGCCAAAATCAAGACCGACACGAAATATATTTAACAGGCCATCATCACTATCTTTTTTATTAAAAGTATTATTCTCTTTGTTTCTCTTATCGTCTAATATTGCGATTACTGTCTTTGCAATAATTAAGGGAATATTTCGTTTCAATGCATTCTCTAGTAATATTTGATGACGATAGTTATAGGAATCAGGATCTACGATCTGTGGGATATCTATCCATATCTCGTTCCCATTACGAATTTCAACTGGAAAAGAAGTAACATCACCAGCCCACTGATCAAATGTCCCTCCGTTCATAAGGTCAAATCGTGCATGATGCCAGTGGCAAGTAAGAATTCCGTCTTTGACAGTACCTTGGTTTAGTGGAAAACCCATATGAGGACACCGATTATCTATAGCATATATCTTGGAATCATAAATGAAAATTGCGATTGTGTGATTTTCAATTGTGAGAGATAAACAACCACCTGCAGATTCTATATCTTTGGTGCTGGCGGCATATACATAATTATGATTGTCAGTTTTTGACAACATACTTGATATCCATTGTCTCCTCTTACCTATAGGTCTATTCTCCTAAAACTATCCGAATAAAGGTAGTTGCTGGGAGATTACATTATAATATTTGGCTACATTAAAGAAGAGACTTGTTGGTAGGACTATCGGATTCAAAGCATAATGGTAGGTTACTGACACCATGGAAAAAGACGCCATGAAGCGGCTTTAATAATTCTTCATTATATTCATTCGCAAATCTTAAGTTATGCAATCTATCAAGAATTATCTTTAAAACTACTTGCGCTTCCAGAGTTGCCAAGATAGAACCTAGACAAAAATGAATGCCATGGCCAAAGGCTAAATGCGTATCAGTGGTGTTCCGATTTATATCAAATATCTCAGCGTTAGTGAAAATTGACTCGTCATGATTTGCTGAGCCAATCCACATAATCATTCTTTGTCCACGTTGTATTACTTTTTCTTTTCCTCGTCCTCCGAGAGTAACATCATGAGTAGCAAAACGAAATACCCCTTGAACAGGAGAGCGATAACGTAATGTTTCTTCTATTGCAGATGAGATTAGAGAATCATAGTCCTTATGAAAATTGCCGTTGCTCTGTAGCAATAAGAGCTGTTTTAGTTGTTGAGGATACTCAAGCAATGATCTAACTGTATTACCTATTAGATTTACAGTTGTTACATGTCCAGCCAAAAGTAAAAGCGAACAAAACGCAAGAATATCTTCTCCAGATAACTTATTTCCATCTATTTCTGCACTTAGCAAATTATCTATTAGATCATTGCTTGAGGATAACTGTTTTTGTATTCTTCTCTTTTCAATAATATTGTTAAAATATAAATCCATTTCACTTTGAACTCTTGCAAATATTTTCTGAGAATCCTTATCAGTAGGAAGATTATTGCTGCTACCTCTAGTTGAACCAAGTAAATCGTCTGCCCATTTCTTAAAAGTATCTTGATCTTGGGCTGGAATGCCTAGCAGCTCAGCAATTACTGTTACAGGCAAAGGATACGCTAAATCATTTATGAGGTCCATACGACCTTGCTCTATGACATTGTCTATCATGTCATGACAGATCTGCTCAATTCGTGGTTTCAGTTTGTATATAGTATTTGGACTAAAAGCTGATGAAATAACTCTTCGAAGTTGACTGTGACGCGGGGGATCAGATGTGAGAAGACTGCTTCTTAATGGTCGTCGATTTTTGTGGTCTTGCGGTTCTCTTGCTTTCTGTATTTCTTGCTCTTGTTGAATATTAACTAATTTTTGAATATCTGAAGGAAAATTTCTATAATCTGTTAGGATACTTTGAATATCATTATAACGAAAAATTCCCCATATTTCATTTTTCTCATCATATTCGATGGGATGGAATTTCCTCATTTCAGCATAAAATGGAAAAGGGTTTAGCATTTGGTACGGAGATGTAAAAATATTCATACTGTTTTTGGTATTAAATAAAGCATAAAGCTCATTTATATATACGCATCATAGTATTCTAGCATTTCCGGTTGTTCTAATTAATGAATTTGTTTTCCTATGTGAGATAATAATATAATATATGCTTAATAATCCATTAGAAATATGAATTTTAAATTACATCTCAGTAAGCATGTATCTAATACTAACTTATATAGTTTTATCTGTACATCTACACGTAGCTCGCGAGTACTTTGCTCTGATCTAGTCTGCAACGTCACTTTACAATCGAAACCTATCTGCATTGTTTCCAGTAACTAGTGCCAAGTATTATTTGGAATAGTATTGGCAAAAGGAAAAGCAAGAACCGTACAAAAGAGAACGTCATTACGAAAATTCAATGGACTTCGATTCATGATTTTTAATATACTTCTTCCTTTCATTTACTTTAATATCCATATAGGATCTGTCTTTTTCATAACTGAAAGCCAGCCCATATCCGGTGGTTGGAAATTCATTTGCCAAAGAATAGCAATTATCTCTCCTCTATGATGGAGTTCTTCGGCTATGACGTGAATTAGCACGTCTCTGGCTTTTGTACTTCTTCTTATTCCATCAATATTCAATCTTGAAACTGGTTTCCATAAATCGTTTGGAGTAATAGACTGTAAATATTTGTCGACCCTTGATGTAGAATTAAGGTTATAGTTGTCAATTGCGTTCCATGAATGGTAATTGGAATAAGGAAATGGCCTATTGGGATCTTCTAGACCTTGAATAGAATAATTAATCCATGAATCTTCAACCCAAATTATATGCAGTAGCGTATCTTTTAATGATAGCCAGCCAGTTTCCCGGTTCTTGATCATATCTTCCCATGATAATTTTTGTTTAAATGTATCAATATATTTTTGTCTTATTGTGTGGTTATAAGTGAATAATTCCTTGAAGTCATCTATTTCCATTATGGTATCCTAATAGTTTGAACGTATAAGAATTCATACACCAATCCTATTAAAGTTGATAAACTAATCACCTCATTTAGGCAGTAGATAATGATGGAACACTAGACAAGGAAGCAACATCTTATAACGACATATTTGTTGCTTTTACATTAGCTCTAAAGTTCTATAGTTTTCAAATTATATCCGCCATCTCAGCTACGTAAAAAGATTGAAGAGCATAATCTACAAGTACTGTCTACTGATTCTACCTCATAGGTTATTTCTTGACTGCAGTTAAAAAAGGCTCATCACCTACAGATCAAGGAACAACACAATCTACGCATATGCCAACACCGCCGACAACTGGAGATAACAACACGCCTTCTAAACATAATAAGGGCAGTGGGGGGACAACAACAGAAACCATTAACTGGAGGTAGCACATCGTCTTCAAAACATCACAAAGGCACTGATACCTTAACGCCACCACCATTGACAACAGATCAAGGAATACAATAACATCACTGACTGCTGCTAGATTAATTTGAGCATACTCATACTCTCTGGTTAATACCAGCAACAATCGTATTGCTAGCAAGTTGTTGCCGTAAACAGACTGTCATAGGATGAGTAATTATAGTTTCGATACTCTATGAATGACGGTCATTCTTCCATTTCATAAAGTAGAGAATTTGCCTATTATCACTGACCTGAATATTACAAAACTTTTTTAACTTAAAAGAGTCATTCGTGACATGTATATTGAAATAAGGTAATGAAGGTATCAATAATACTTCTCGCCAAAATATCATAAGCTTGATGGATAATTTTATCGAACAATTACCTCAAGCAAGAAGAACTTTGGTGGTAGCATTTACTCTCTCCATCTCTTCGATAATACTAGCTCCCCTTGCAGTAGGGCTTTCAATCTTCTTATTGTTACATCCTTCATTCTTTGTCGCCCTCGAAAATGAAGATGAATTTGGAATTTTTCTTAGCATCTTGTTAATTGGTATTATTATAGTATCTTCAATCTGGCTTGTTATGGGAATCAGACAATATCGATCTATAAAATCCTGGAACAAGAAATATGGTATGTTCATAAGGAAAAGAGAAGAGATAGATAGGAATATTGTATCAGAATATGACCTAGACCAAGACTAACACTTTGAACATACGAATTTCCAGCCAGAAATTCTGCAGATATACAAAGGTAAGCTTCGGAGTTTATCATATTTGGCATCTTCTTCTAGTAAATCTGCAAGTCCTTGTCTTAGTTCGTTGAGATCCTCTTCTTTGCCAGTATCATTACCATCATGCCAATAATTCTCCACATTCGCATGCTTACAAAAATGATATATGACATTAGTCAGATAATCATAGAAAGTTATGTAATATAAAATATTTAAGCAAAAATCACCATAAGGCTTAACTGGTTCTCGTTTCTCCAGTTTCCTCTTCCTGCTCTTCTTCTAGCTGATCTTTGTTTTCATCATAGTCAGGCTCGTTTGATTCTTCTTTATGGTGTTCACTGTCATTAGCCTATGACTTCAATTTCTCTTTGGATTTCTCAGATACAAACTTAATAGCATCGTCAACTACAGTAGCATTAGTTAGCAGGTCAAGCTTCATAGAATAGTAATCTTTTGCTAACGACAACGCTTGTATCTTTTCTCTTTTGTCATGTGCCTCATTTGAAGTAGTCCACGCTTCTCTAAGAATTGCTGTTATTCCTACAAGACATTTTTCGCATTCTTCTAGTAGGCGCTCGTCAATATATTTTCTGATGTTCTGCTTTGCGCATTCGCGTAAGTATTGTAGTAGTAGTTGGTTTGTAATTTATTTTCAGGTAATGTCCGCAGTAGTTACTTTATCTTTATTCTTTTCAGGATCTACGCCTTGCGCTTCACTTGGATTCCTAGTGTCATGTAGCTTGCCGTAATTAGCTTCGTAACCTGCGCAACATCCATGTGGTGCAATGACATCTGAAACTTTTCCTAATACATCCGGACCATTATCCTCTACTAGCATACATTTTCCACCACTGGCGTTAATCCAATAAATACAGTTGTAGCAGAAATAACCCTCATGTAGATTAGAATCTGCAAACTTGTCATACTCTATATACGATGCTTTGAGCTTGGTGAATTTCTGAAATTTTGAAAGATTGTCAATAGCTCCTACTTTTTCTTTGATTTTGTCAGTAATTTTTGACATATATTAGTTACCAGCCTTCTCCCTTGCTTTTGTTAGCGTGTCTCCTCTTCATTAGGATCCCATAACGTACATAGCCCATATGGTGCTATAACCCCCGATTCTTTATTGTATACATCAGGTCCGCTATCCTCAACTATTGCACAATGATCGGTTTTGATAAAATAAGTACAATTGTAACAAAAATAACCAGTATGTAGGTCTGAATTCTTAAAGTGTTCAATTTCTAAATAACCTGAAGCAGCCTTTGATAATTTTGGATACTGTTTATCAGTTGAGATATTGCTATTTCCCAATTATACTATTACACCCATTTAGTATGTACATCACATGATATAATAACAGCTTCATATTTGCTATCATGTTTAACATTGAAATTCTATCATTCCCAAGAAAGGCCCGATTTAGGGCAATCAATCTGTATATAAGGATTTAATTGTTGGTAATGTAATAAGAGACTAAACAGCGCCATAATACTAAAAGCTAAATTTATTGGGTCATTTTTGCATTGTATATCAATACTCTAGTGTCTATCTAATAAACAATATTCTTCATAGATTATATAGGATATTTCTATACGACCACATAGAACATTTACAGTAAAAGCGGAACTCGCAGAGTTGCTGGACCTTGGCTTTGATAAGTTATATATCTTACAATTTGCTCTTCAGCACTAATGACTATAAAGTCTATACTGGCAGCAGTTGCTGTCGTAGCTACACTATCAATCACTCTGCTGATAATAACAACAACAACTAGCTTTAAGGTCGTAAGCGCACAGGATACCACTAGTAGCAATAACACCACCACGACAACAGCAACATCATCGATAACGGTACATGCAGGAGGGGGGAATTCTACGGCTCCATTAACTGTGTTTGTACCACAGCAGATAGAAGTTAGTGTAGGTCAAAGCGTAACATGGGACAATCCTTCAACAGTAGGCGAACCACACACAGCTACGTTCATTTTAGATAATAAAACTGCTACAAATATAGTTTCACCATTTGCAGTACCAAACTCTACACAATTCACATCTATACCTTCTAACTCGAACAGTCAGCCACTTAGACCAGCTGCTCAAAACGATGTGGTAATAGCAGTTAATGCAAGGTCATATATTCCAACTGTAATTGATTCACAAGGAAGTGTAAAGCAGTTTGCACCACCAAGTGCGTCTTATACTATGACTGGAAATGAGAAGTATGTTAATTCAGGCTGGCTAGTGCCAAAAGGACAAGAACAATTGTACCCTGGTGCTTCAAATACATTTACGATAAAATTCCAAAAGGCAGGTACATATCACTACATATGTCAGGTACATCCATGGATGACTGGATCAGTGGTAGTAAAGTAAGTGATGTATTTTCCTTCAATTTTTGTAACATTTCTAAATTATCTTTTGCTAAGATATAGCTTGACAGTCTAAATAACCTAGAAATTGACACAAGTTAATAGTTCCTTTAGCCTGCTCACACAGATATTGCACATCTGAGCTAATGGAAGAGTCCGATACCTTTAATTCACGAGCTATCTCTATTTGACTCAGGCCTCTTGACCGCATCTCTATAACCTTAGACCTGCGCCACTGCAATTGTTCAGCTTTAGTTTTCGTGCTCAAATTCCAGATTTTTCCTTCGTAAATATTTAGGTATCCAGATTTTAGCTTTATCTGTTTATCTATCTGTCATACGAAATCAAATTGAACTTGAAAACTTAAATCGTAAAGTATGTTAGTGTGCACCACGGGGGATAGTACGAGATTTGTAGGCGTGTACTTGTGCTAACAGCAGTATACAAATACAATTCATCAATTTATTAATTTTATATAACCAAGTTAACCAAGACTTTTTAATGTCCTTTAACTAATCAAAATCACAAACACAAACTAAAATTAATTGTCTTCTTCGTCATCGTCTTCTTCTTTTTCTAACTCTAATTCCGTTAGATGCAACCCTGTTCTTCGGCATACTTTACCACCTGAGAAATCTTTTCTAAAACTTGTTGCGTACCACCTAATTTACTATCAAACTCCAATTCCATTTTATTCATGAGTAAATACTATTGGATATAGTATAAAATAAACAGTCAGTTTTCTTTGTCTTGCTTTGTAAACAGTATGTTTTGGACAGTTAGTGAATAAAAAGAACCAGTTACTTTGCGGTAGATTACAATTGTTTTTGCATTTATTGCTTCGCGTTCTAGTTTTTCCGCATATTATGGTGGTGCAGATATTGGAGAATGCTTATCGACCGCATATCGTATCAAGGAAGGCGATTTTGATAGCTGGCATAGCGAATGGCTAGCAACTGCCGAACGAGTTAGCAAATATGGGGATAACAGCCTATCTGCAGGTTACGAAGTTAGCGCTCGTGAAGCATTCTTAGAGCTTTTAATTATTGTACAAATGCTATCCGACGTCGGTATTGTGCTAATATAAAAAAAAGAGAAAGAATAAGCTGCAGCCAAAAAATAAGATGTCAATCTTTAAGACGTCTAATATACTAGTCCCATAATAGGCTAGTAAGACTTTATTCTGTAGCAGTAAGTTAGTTTACTCATTTATCTAACATCTCAGTTATTCCAAATTTCAACAAAATACTACGTGCTCATTTTAAGAAAGTATTTTTTACTTATTTTCACTTTCTAGCTTTACTATATTTAATTCATGACCAGTAGCATCCCTATGTTCTGTCGCAGTTTCTTTATCAGGAAAATCTAGGTTACATGGATTGCAATGATAAGATTCATTCATAGTTACTTTATCTAAGTGTGCATTAAAGGTTAAAAAAGTTTCATGGTTACAATGTAAAGAGTATAAATTAGGCCCACATATAAATAGGCCATAAATATTTAATAATCATATAACAGTATTTTATGCGAATAATAGGAAGAAAAAGAAACAATGAATAATAATGAGGTACGAATTTCTTCTCTGTCAAATCGGGTATAAATTATAATAATATGGTTACGAGATCTTGATTTATCAATTAGTAATGCTTTTTATTGTAAAGCATGTTACAAACCTTCTGATTTATGGTCACAGGAAGATGACTTGCTATTCTTGAAGTGGGTTACAAATAAACGCGACAGATGTTATCACATGATGTCCCGTGATACAAGTTGCAGGATTCATGAACAACTGGCATTGAAAATCAATGATATCGTATTTAAGTGGGTATACAATATCAGTACACAGAAGTTGTAGTCCAATGGAAAGACAGGCAGCAGATCTATTCCAAAATATCAATGCATAGTGTAAGTTTCCTTTTTAAGTTAGCAGTGATAAATTCTCATCCTTGGGATTAAAAAGTTCTTGTATGAGGACTAGTTTTAAAATCTCTCTTAAGTTGGACTAACTATAATAAGTTAAACTCTTATAGATGCCTTATTATTGCTACATGTTCATAAGACATGTCATTATTATTGAGTTACTACAAGACAGCTTTATTTTCAGCAGTATTGATTATGATATTGGCTTTGGCATGGCATACTAATAATAATAATAAATATTATCATTTTTTTACACCTGTATATGCCAAGATAGCTAGGTCCAAAGGAGGAATAAATCTACATGACCCCAATCTAAAAGCTGAAGTAGTAGCCAGTGGGCTTCGATTCCCAACAACGATGGCATTTTTAGGACCAAATGATATTCTGGTAAATGAAAAAAATAATGGTACAGTACAGAGAATTATAGATGGTAAAATACAACCACAACCAGTACTGGATATTAGTGTAGCAAACAAAGTCGAAAGAGGAATGATTGGAATAGCCGTAGCCAAGCCTAATAGCACCAATGGCAAATCATCTCCTACATACGTATTTGCATCATTCACAGAAACTAAAGTAGAAGGTAGCGACATTTGTCCTAAACCATCTTATTGTTTAGCTGGTCATGACCCAATTGGTAATCGTCTTTATAGATATGAATTCGATAATAATACTGGTAAATTAGTAAATCCTAAACTAATTTTAGATGTAGCTGCTGTTCCAGGACCAGGTCATAATGGTCAAAAAATGATAATTGGACCTGACAATAACATATACATAACTGTTGGCGATGTTGGATATAAGAGTCAGACTGAGAACTTTCCAAACAATCCTAATACAAATGGAACTGGTGGTATACTTAGAATTACTCAAGATGGTAAGCCGGTTGGAACAGGCATCATAGTAGACAAGTTTCCGCTAAACTTGTACTATGCTTATGGTATACGCAATAGTCTTGGAATTGATTTTGACCCCGTGACTGGTAACTTGTGGGATACAGAAAATGGCGACAATTGCTGCGATGAGATTAATCTAGTCAAACCTGGATTTAATAGCGGATGGAGACAAGTACAGGGTTTTTGGGAAGTTAAGGGAAATACATATGGCAAGCTAGTACAAAATCCTACTAACCTTGTCAACTTTGATGGGGAAGGAAAGTATAGCCCTCCTAAATTTACATGGCTTAATACTACTGGTCCTACTGCAATTAAGTTTCTTAATTCTGACAAACTAGGAAAACAATATCAAAATGACATGTTTGTAGCAGACTATCATGGTGGAAATATTTACCATTTTAAACTAAATCAAAATAGAACTGGATTAGTACTAAATGGTACACTTGCAGACAAAATAGCAAATAACCCTCAAGAACTTGAAGGTATAAAATTTGCAGAAGGGATGGGTGCAATTACAGACCTTCAAGTTAGTCCATATGATGGATACCTATATGCTGTTTCATACTCCCAAGGAAAAATATACAAAATAGTTCTAGGGGCTAGATAATAGCGAATCTATAATTAACTTGTCGCTGCTATGGATGAGAAAATGGAGTTCCCCCAAATAACGAAAAAATATTTGTGTGTACTCTGCAAATTGCCTACTAAAAAATCTGGCTTAACATGGTTAGTCTACAGTTAATAACAAAATTTCGTATGTGATATTTAACAACAACACAGAAGTAATAAAAAATGTCTTGTAAAGGAATATGTATACGTCATAAAGCTGCATCAAATAATTATGCCAATGGACAGAAACGCTGTCAGATATGTGAGATGTTTATAAAATGGGATGGCTTATCATGTCCCTGTTGCGGATATAGATTAAGAAATGGACCTAGAAGTTTTAAGTTTAAAGCAAAGCTAAGAATATTGAAACAAATAGAAAGGCAGAAGCAAAAGGCTCAAATGATAAATAGTAGTAATATTGTATTGCATGCACAATAGCAGTCTTGGAG
>JBKPMK010000571.1:0-4984 GCA_046732115.1 Thermoproteota archaeon | reverse complement strand
TCTATATACCGTAGTTGATGCATCACTATCCCTCTTTGATATGCACGTAATGCAACAAGATGTTCTCTGTCCTTTAATACAACTTTACCAATTGCTATTTTGTTTGTTTCGTTTATTACTCTAGCAAATAATGTATATGCCTTATCAATAGCGCCAGTTTTTTTATTCTTCTCTGGTGCTACATAGTAACTTTTCTCTATTAACAAAGGATCAAAATCCTTTGAATCAATAAACTCTTTAACATCAATACTTTGGGTTGTTTTCAATTTTATCTTATCTAAGTCTTCTTTTTCAATTATGGCATAGTTATCTTTTGAAATCTGATAGCCTTTCTTGAGTTCTGAATATGGAACTTCTCTTTCTTCTACAGGACACCACTTTTTGTATTTAATTCTATGGCCCTTGTCATCCAATTGATTAAATGAAAAATCGTTGTTATTATCAGAAGTTGTATAGAGCTTTACAGGAATATTAACAAGTCCAAAAGATATGCTACCTTTCCACATACTACGAGCAGCCATATTCTTTAATCTAATTAGAATTAGAATTCTATTTTATTTTAGCACGTTGAAACAAATTAACAAAAGATTATAACTATAATAATATCTAGATACGCAAAGTATTATTATATACTTCTATATTTACGCATGCTTATAGTCAACTAGCTACCGTAATGACTACAATGGCTATTGAACATACCATCATAGGTGCTGGTATTTTGCCAGCACTGATAGACACTAGCCAGCAGGTATACAAACAGCTATAACATTTTTGATTCTGCTGTTATCTTAGTCAGAATGAGTAAATTATGACAATTGTAGTGATGTCCTCAGTAAAGTTAGACTGGGCAGTGGTGTTGTAGCTCCTCCCCCTTCAGGCGTTGCACCTCCGCCATCAACAAAAACATGTCTTGAAAATGCAGTATTACATGCTAATGGTAATTGTGCTCCAGTGTCTCAAGGTCAAACAGATCAAAGAACAACAACACAACCTCCATCAAGTGACGACATAACAAACCTACTAAACCTAAACTTCCAAAAGAAGGTGACATCTTGGAACTAGAACCACAGGATCCTTAGTCTACGAATGTTTGATCCAGGACAGTAATGACTTGATCTATCTTCTATATTCAGATACTCAAACCTACCGGTTTCAGGATGCATGATTATGTACACAGGTCGATGACAAACGTCTCAGCCAAAAAAAGGAAGTGTTATGAAACACAACATGGTTTAAACTGCTATAACTTTTGCTCTTTGTTTTTTTCTATAAATGGCATAATCTTATTTTCAATTATATCCATGACATTAAAATTCAAATCAAATGATAGCAAAAGATAGTAAGATTTGCTTTCATGTTCTTTCCCAGAAAGCTTTATTGGTATCGTTACACGTACAAGCCTTTCATATTTACCTATTGAATATACGAGCCTTCCTATTTTTGATTCAAAGTCTTCCCTTGTGGCAGCACGAAGAACAGCTTGTATAGAATAATGTGAGGTTTCTTGTTTATCCATTAAGGGAGTCAAGCCATTTCTGTATGCTGTTGCAAGTAGACTGCCAAGGTTGTTAGCTATACCTGCAAATCTGATAGAATAATCTAATTGTTGTATTTCTTTGCAGAGACCATTTAAGTGCTCTTCAGTTGAAGATGACATATACTGATAACATGATGATAATCCTGTTTGTTCTTATTAGAGTTCTTTTTTTCAGCAGGTTGTTCTATTAGGAGAAGGACTAGAACAAATACCTCTCTATAAGCCGTCAATAAGTGAAAATCATTATTTTTCATTGCAAGATGTTCATGTTTAGAGTCTGGTTCAATGCGTGTAACTCGTATGTTATACTCCGGGCTTAGTTCTTTTCTTAATCCTTTGCTCAAAGCAGTAATATCATGTTTTGTTGCGCAGTAGACGCTTCCTCCAGCAAATACTATTCTTTCTGGTACCGAAGATAGATTAATTATATGTCCTGACTTTTATCTCTCACATATGGAATCACTGCAGAGGTACAATAGATAACTCCTTTGATATTTACATCAATCATCTGTTCCCATTCTTTTACTTTGCAATTCTTAAGATAACTCAGAGGCATCAAACCAGCATTGTTAATTAGAGTATCAACTCTTTCCCATTTTTTAACTACTGTATCAACATGTAAAAAGTATCCTTAATGTTTATATGAATAGAAGCCTATCATCTGGCTATCATGTGTGGTGGCATCTCCATGATGAATTTGTTTATAGTGACAGCAGGATTAGCCAGCGTATATGCTATTACAACATTCGGTCCAGAATTATCTTTGCAAAATAAGATAAAGGCCATGAAAGCTAAAATGAAAGAACTTATGCTAGTTCACAACGTCCAGATAATATCATAGCTAAGTATACAATACGTATGTCTTCATACGCGTTTCGGTATTGTTGATTGTAGAAATTCTAAACACAAATTCATAAAAGGATTTTCAAGCATATTTAGATGTCTGTATGCATGAATTCAGTTCATTACGAAACGATATATGATATAGAAGGAAATACTGAGAAATCTGTTAAGTTTTTTAAATATTTTAGTAGTGTTTGTATTTTGCTACCTATTCTGCATAGGCATTGACATAAAGCGATTCATTAAGGACACACAAGCAGCGGGTCACAGCTCTGCTATGTTCTGCTCCATCAGCCCGCTGCTTCTTTTAAATCAGATTCATAAATATCTGACATGGCGAATATATATAATATCTCGAATAGATGTAGCCATGAGGCCTTAACATAAAGGGTCTATGGTTTGAACTTGGTAATAATTAGCCTATCTTTATCTATTTTAACAATTAGATTTTCACCAGCTTTGAAAGGAAATAAACTATCTTCTACAAAGGCCTTTTCAAGAAATATTGAATGTCTGTAAGTTTTTACCCCTGTTTTTGCTGATCTAGATTCAACTTTATACAATTTTGTTTTAGTCTGCGAGACCATGTTGGATCGCGATAAACATCATTAAAGCATGGATACATATAAGTATGTACATAAGGTATATTTATAACTATACATTAGTATAATATTCTTATATACTTTATAGAGTATACATATGTATGAACATAAGATTATCTAATCCTAAATATATCAGCAGAATTAAGAGATCTAATGCCCTACCATGTCTTCATCAATGCAAACAATGTGGCTTACTCTTTGAACGGATAGGAAAGGCTGCTGCTTCTAACATAGGAGAATTTTCATGGGATAACAAGTTCATGGTCGATAAATGTAATACCTGCAAAAATTTCGGACTGTATACGGTATACAGTTCTTAGCTAGACGAAAGGGGTGATAATACAACAATTGACCACGACTGATATGACGATAAATTATGCTACGATTGCAAAGCTGGTTTCAGATTGCTATAAAGAAGAAGACACAGATAAGAGGGTTCAAATTTTATATAAAATAAATTCAATACTCCCTGACGCACAGCGTATTAAAATACCATCATTAATTGCCAATGATTACATAGACATAGCATTGTATAAAATAGAAGAAAATATACATAGCATTACTGCGTCTGCATAGCCATAAATTTCAACTATACCTCAATCTTCTCAGCTTCTTTGTACGAGGTTAACATCAGTATTTCAGTCGATCGCAGATTTGACATCATTAATTGGTAAACTGAATGAACATTTGGCTCTTTTTCTATCAGGATTATTGAGCCCACATTTTTCCACCATGATCTTCTGCTATAGTTTTTGAAATATAACTGAGTCTCCATCTAAAGAACACTCAAGATATTTTAATTATAACAACAGGTCTATAAACTGACAACCATTGATTCTTATAGTCGTGTATGTCTAATAAAATAGCGGTTTTGTTATTGTTACTGTACCGTACTTGTACTACCTATTATATCTATAACTTTGGCATCCTTGTTAAATTGAATTGATAAAGTTCTTGTTGTTTTGCTATTGTCTGTCTCTCTGACAGTTGCATGTTTACCATCTACATGTACTCTAAATGGTGCATCTGCATTACCCTCCTTTTTATTATCAACTACATCTCTTGGTATTTGAATTGTTAAATTTCCATTATCGTCAACTGATGGCGATGAAATATTTACACTGAGTGTTGCTCTACTTTTGTCTAATACTAGACCTAAAATCTTGCCTGTATTTATCAAATAGTTTATAGGAATGCTTTTGCCATTTGGAAGGGATAAGTTAGTTGTATTTCCAAATCCAGTGTTAGAACTTTGAGCATATACTGCCTTATGCACAAACATTGTAGAAATAAAGGATGATGTAAGCAAGATCAATACTAGCATGGATATTGTCAAAACACATGGAGATATTTCCTTGCCAAATGCATTTTTGTTCTATTAAGCTCAGAAGTACTTAATGCTGGTTACAAATGAAAATCCTAATCTTCGACATTTGGCTGGAAATTATGTAAAAAAATGGTTAGGTAAAAGAAATGCAATCTGACATCTGATGGAGTTCTATAAATGATGAAGCAAAATCTGATGATGTAGAACGTTGCAAAAAAGAAAGAAATACTGCTACTTGTGTATATTATTGCTCGTGTATAAACTAAGATATTAAAGATTAAAATTCAAATTGAAAGATTTTTAAAGAATTCTCTTAGACCATAGTAAGTAATAATTCATGTCTTATCCAAAAGACGTTTTCTCTAGGATGTTTGGGGGAATAAGTAAATCTGATAAGGGTTTGCTTTATCCAAAGGTCGAAGAGAAAGAGGATATAAGCATCCAAGACATAGATGATGCATTACAGTCCAATCTCTTTAACATTATGCTGAGTAGGAGATCCCAAAGAAAATTTGAAAATAAGGAAGTTGAAGATTCAAAAGTCGAGATGATATTAGCTGCTGCTGATACGGCTCCAACAGCAGGTGGCTTTCAAGGATTTGAAGTATATCATGTTAAGAATCCAGAGATCAAATTAAAACTTGTTGATGCTGCTAATAAGCAGCCATACGTTAA
>JBKPMK010000570.1:0-4385 GCA_046732115.1 Thermoproteota archaeon | reverse complement strand
TGCTATGATCATATGAAACTATTCTGCAGGGTTCCCCATCAATCACAATGTATGAACCAACCTTAAGGCTGCCAAGATCCATTGGCTTGCTCAATTTATATCAGAAAATACCTTTACTGAGCCTTAATAAAAAAATAACGTTATGATATAATGCTAACAATATCTTCTGACTATGGCATCCATGTGCAAAATCTGAATCTTGACTTAAGATATTACAAAGTATCATGTGAATACACATCATTAAGATATACTTTCCCATTATCCATTTCCAGAGCGCAGAAAATAATAGTTTATTTTATCTTGTCCAGAATGGAAAAACTGACTAGATCGCTCAATAAAATGCCCCTCCTCGCTACTTCTCTTCTTGTCCGCTCACAGTATTTTTGATCGCTTTGATGTGTCTTTTCTCCATCGACCTCTAAGACGATCGCATTTTTTGAATACGGAAATATAAACCTCAGTTGCCCTGTAGTCAGTATTTGAATACTTGCCAGACTTGCCTTCTTAACTCGATCCCTTTTGGATATGGCATTTGTAAGATCTTCAATTTCAATACTGCCGTAAGTATACTTTGTGAAATATATTGAGATGTAATTAAGCCTTTCACATGCACGCTCAAATAGAGAACTATTTAGGTTGAACATAAGGGAGAGTCTATCATTACTTTGTCTATTGATATCTTCTATTACAATTTCCTTTTCCCTGAATGATGCAAGAATGTAGTGATTCGCGTTATTTGGGAAATACGGCTTGCTTTCAGATGAGAAGGTAGAAGCTACGAAGTACATGACATCAATGTTATTTGATCTCTTCCAATAATTTAAAAGTGGTGCAGAGAGCTTTTGATGAGGCGTACATATGTATCCTTGTACTTTACTCTCTACTTCAGGCAACCTGAGTTTTACTTATTTTACATAGATATATGTATTATTATCAATATTACTGATATCATAATCCAAACAGCTTTTCGGAGTAGGTACATGAGAATGTAAATACTACTATGTGTTAGAGAATGCCAGTTCGGCAATTTTCCAAATCAAAAAGATCTACTTTAATTATTCGTACTTGCTGATTTTGTACTTGTTGCAACATGCCATTTAGATGAATTTACCCCTTTCAACTTAAACATATAAAATGGCATAAGTGTATAGCAAGCAATGAGTGAGAGTGCGCCGGATGGATCGTCTGAAATGGTACGCACTGTCTCAATTAAAGCGATTTTTGATGAGAGGCAAAATTTGAACCTGTTCATATACTTGTGGATTTGCTTGTGACCATTAGCCGCCCTTAGAACTTGTGAAATGAAATCGGACATAGTATTTGCAGGATAAAAGTATACCACGGCATTATCATTATAAAATATATCAAATCCATGCTCTACTGCCTTGCATTGGAGATAGAGATCTATTGCAATTATGTCACTGGGTATTGAAATTTTCTTGGCAAGGTCAGAACGAATAGACAAAGCTCTTCCCATTACTGTGTATTGTGAAAGCCCACTGGTTCTTATTGATTCAAACCATTTAGAGATAAAAGTAGTTGCTCTGCCTATTATACTTCTAGTTTGAACAGGCTTTTGATTTGATGCACAGAGCCCCACTCTTCCATGTATCTTTGATACTAATTCACGTGTACAATTGCGTCCGAGAATTATATCTGCATCGTATAGTATTATGATATCTCCTGCTGATTCTTCAAAGATTTCATTCCATGCAACTGCTGCTCCTCTCCTCTCATCGTGATGTATAATCCTAATCCTCATTGAGGAATTCTTCATAAATTCATCTATTATTTTAGGCGTGTTGTCAGATGAATCATCAGAAATTATAATATCTGAAATAAATTGGTTATTTGAAGTTTCTGTCTCCAAGGAGCGAAGTAGTGTATATATATTCTGTTCTTCATTGAATGTGGGAATACCTATGGTCACTTTGAGCAACTGTAGTGATATCTTAAAATTTATGGTATTTTATATATAGTGTGTTAGTAGTAGCTTAGATTGGATATGAATTAATCCAGAGATCATTATTTTGAATATATGTTCCCAAACATGACCTCCATCATCATCTTGATATGCTATAAGTTTCATGTGCCGCATATGAATGTACGGTATATGTATTCTCAATGTCCCATGTACGACTCAAGTATATGCTGAACTAAATATTGAATATCTATTTATTTACTCACTAGATATAAAAATCATATCTTTTGTCTACATCGCAACCATGGCCAATTGTCTATCAAGGGTTGAGGAGCATTTTCGTTCTAGCTTGCATATCAGTTCCTCCATACATTTCATATTGAGTGAAATAGTGATTTCTCGTGATATTGCATATATGCACATCGAATTTTCTTTGCACGTATATTTTCATAGTAACATGAATTTGTGGCGTGGTAAAAAGCAAGAATAAAAAGGTATTCATACTGCTAAATCTAACTTAGTTTAGAATTTTGCACATTCGACCAGCTACGCCTGAATTGAGTCACAAGGGAGTTCTTGAATCTGTTGGCCTGCAAAAAAGACATTTGATACTTCCTCTGTTTGTTCAGGAAAGACAGGAAGAGGAAGGACCTAAAATCGATATGATGCCTGGAATAACAAAGGTGCCTCTAGATAATGTGACTCAGAGAATCCAAGCTATAATTGATGCTGGAATTACATCAATTATTATATTTGGAATACCCAAAAAAACAGACGAAAGGGGATCCTTGGCTTCTAGCACAGAAGGTGTAGTTCAACAGGCATTAAAAAAGATAAGAAAAGGATATGGAGACCAGCTAAAAATTATAACAGATGTCTGTGTATGTCAGTACAACACTTCTGGACATTGTGGAGTAATTATTAATAATGAGGTAGATAATGACTGCACACTAGAGTCACTATCCAAAATTGCTCTTAGTCATGCGGAAGCGGGTGCAGACATCGTAGCGCCCTCATCAATGATGGATGGTCAAGTGTACTCTATAAGAAAAATGCTTAAAAGGCACGGATTCCAAAAAACAAAGATTCTTTCATACTCTGTTAAACAATTGTCCTCATTATATGTGCCATTTAGATCAGTGGCTTTCTCCAACACGAGCAAATTTAATGTTATTGATAAATCATCATATCAGGTGTCATATACAAACTCTAGACAAATTCTAAGAGAAATAGAAACGGATGTTCGTGAAGGAGCTGACATGCTGATGGTAAAACCCGGAATGATATCTCTTGACATAGTCTGTATGATAAAAGAAAATTTTGATTTTCCGATTGCTGTACAAAATGTCTCAGGCGAATATGCTATGATAAAAGCTGCTGCAATGCATGGATGGATTAGTGAAGAGGAATGGATGGTTGGTTCTGTTGCATCGATAAAAAGATCAGGCGCAGATATGATCGTTTCTTATTTTTCCATGGATATAGCCAAGTATCTAGATGATTAACATCTGCATATATACTACATTAGGTAAAGTCCCAAACAACTGTCAGCAGACTAATATTTTGCGCTTAGTTGTGATTTAAAATGCATCATGATAATGGGAGTCTCCTTTTCAAATTTGATGAATTCATGTCCTTTTATTAAGAGATCTTGGATTTACTGATCTGTGGTAGAGCAATCAAAGCTATGTTATTATACTATAAGGTGGTTGACTAAAGTAACTTACTATTACGACTAAAGAGTGAAGTCCTTTCTCTTAAGAGTTGTCGCTCTGGTATATCTTCCAGCTCTCTTTAATGAGGTCACGGATTCCTTCAATCGAAGTTTGGTACATAAAAATACCTAAATCATCAAATCTTCCTACTACAGAAGAGCCTCCAAAATATCCACAGGAAGTCTTAAATGAATTTAACGAAAATGAGAACTTTGTTTCTCTTTCCAAAAATACGAAATTTATAGACTATCAAAATGCGTAGATAATACTTATCGGTGCAAGAGAAGGAAAAGATGTAGTAAAGAGCGAAATGGGTATAGATATGAAGGAAGAGCAATCATCTGCGGATATTTTCAATAAACTCAAACTAAGAAGAGAACAAGTTCCAATAAAGCCATTGACGGAAGGAAAGCTAGAGTAGAAATCTTACCCTCGAATTTCTTACCTGCAGGCGAGCTACTTCATCTCACTCTCAACAATAATACAATCTAAAGAATCAGGCGGGGAAAGAGCAATGTCTGATGATATTGAAGAAATGGACGAAGAGGAAGAATGGGAGTTCAAAGACGAACTAGAACTGAGAGATTATGATGACGAGATAGACTGAATGATGTATCGTATGGTCAAGGCACAGTAATAATAAAATCAAAATGGAAGATTCTAAATACAAGTTCCTGTGGGGTGTAGCGACTTCTTCCTATCAAGTAGAAGGAGGAATTTCAAATAACGATTGGCATTATTTTACTCGC
>JBKPMK010000569.1:0-3380 GCA_046732115.1 Thermoproteota archaeon | reverse complement strand
GGAGATGTATTCCTCAAATCTTCTTTATGCCCAGACCACATGGAATATTATTGACCACCTGAAATGATGTATCTAGAATGTAGATGCAGATGCAGAGATCGCAAAAAATCTCTACTTAGATAGATATAAATACATATAATTTATCCAGTCAAAAAACAATATGATGCTCTTGACATGGCGAAAAAAACAATATGATGCATATTGCAGCTTATAATGATGACAGGAAAAGCAAAACTCTACCTTTCAAATTCCTAGTGAAAGGTAGAGTAAGTATATAGCATATATCACTTGTCACGTTTTTTCAATATGTTTTTTAATCTAATACTAATTTCGATGGCGTCTTCAACGTTTTTACTAAATTCTAAAGTAGCTTCTGTAGTCTGGCTCAGGTAGTCACCAGAATTTCTGACGTATTCAAGGTAATCCTTCATTTCACTTTCATATAAAATTACGTTGTCTGCAACCACAATTGATTCTTCTTTCAGCAGATTCTTTTCTTCTAAAAGTCTCAAATAATGTAGATACTGAGTTTTGATTGCATCTAAAAATACCAAGTCAAATTTATAACCACCAAGCGTAGGAATCACATCGATAGCATCATTACAGATCACCTTTATCTTTCCTGACAATCCTGCCTTTTCTATATTTTTAGTTGCAATATTTGCGAGATCTCTATCTATTTCAATAGTAACCAGTTTTCCGTCATCGTCGGGCAGCAAATGTCCCATTAATATAGCAGAATATCCATGCAGTGTTCCGATCTCAAGTATCGATGCTGGCCTGTATTTTTTGACTATTTCAGAAATAATTCTACCTTTTAGAGGACCGATTGAAGGAAGGTGTTCTTTTTTGGCAATCTGTTCCAACTCTCTTAAAAGGCTTGGTACAATCTCAAGGCCATGATCTATATTATTAGCCATTATCCTAACTCAAACCTGGCTTGGCTTTATACGATAGTATATTTTTAGCTTTGACTACCACGGATAAGCAGATTCATTTTTGACTATTGCTAGATTTTTGGTTTAGCCCCACAGGACAATACCTATATAGAAATATTAATGACCCTATTATCATGTGCCTTGAATAAATTTTCTTGCATTCTGTGTTCGATTAACATATCAAAATCAGATCTATTATAGCAGCACAATACTTTGACTTTTATATCGTTAATTGATGACAGTAATTCCGTTTCACATTTAATTAAGTCCTCAAATTTATTTGGATGAAAGAACAAACCCATATCTGAAATTATGGTTATGCCTGCCTTTCCCAATTTGTCTACGCGCCTAAGCAGCATCTTTGTCATGATCATTACTCCAACAAACTCTTGACTTAAACTATAGTACGCGTTTTTTGATTGTACGATTACAATTGACCCATCTTTTTTGTATTTATCTACATCAATGCCTGTATTCCTTAGGTTATTAATAATATCTGTTACTGCATGATAATACGGTAACATAAGAACTATTTCATTTAATGATTGCAATGATCTTTTGATACAATTCAAATACAAATACCTGAAATCAGCAAGGTCTGAATATAGAATTAGGCTGTGTTTACCATATGTAGTCTGAGTCTCTAAAACATCTTCTAATATGCTATCTTTATCTACATATCTGGTAGCGTCCGTTCCCATGTTTACCCTGATGTTTCTTGAGGACTAAGGAACTTTTAAGTACTATTGTGAAATTTCGATACGTCAAAAGCACGAAAAAGGCTGCCTAGGCCTAATTTCAAATTCACCCCTAGACGGTAAGATCAATATAATCGAATTTACGATAGATCGGTTGGTGATTATATCTGAGTGTCTTGATTAGGTTGTATATTTCAACATAAGAAAAATGGCGTAAAATTTTTCAACACCTACAGTAAAAAAAACAAAAACAAGAAATTGTGAAACCTGCTATATTAGTCTTCGTCTATGCTAGATTAGGTATCGCCATTTTTATGACCTTTCGTCTCAGTAATATTGCTAATGCTATAGAAGCAATTGAAAATGCTACCGCCGATATAAATATCATATTAAACGAAGTTGCTGAAGGAAAGTATCCAGCTATTCCATTAACATTCAGTAATGATTGATGTGTCTGCATATACATTCCTGCTAAAGCCGGACCGATTGCAGCGCCTATTATCCTCATAAGACTACTCATTCCTAGTGATATGCCACTAAATTGCCTTGGAGTAGATAAAATGATGACATTCATAGCTCCTACGCTTGTCAATGATAGTCCAGTAGATAGAACTGCTAGATTTGTCGAAACCAATAGCTCAGTGCCATGAAACATAAGTAGACCTATGAAACCTGCAGTAGTTATAAAAGTACCAAATATTATTGGCTTCAATGAACCTAATTTTGATATTATAAATCCAGAGGTTGGACCAAACACTAGAAGTATCAAGGCAAACGGCAGTTGTACTTTTCCTGTACTAATTGCATCTTCCCCAAACCCAGCTGGTTCAGGATTTCTCACAAGTATTGGTATTGTTTGAAAAACCATGAACATAGATAGACCAACCAACATTATTATTAAGTTGGCCGGTAGTATGGATTTATTTAGCATCAGTCTAAAGTCTACCAACGGGTATTTGGCTCGCTTCTCTATTACCACAAATAGTATGAATGAAGTTACAGCTACTATAAGAAATGGCAGTATGGCTTCGGTAGAAGAATTATTGGTGCTATTATTGTTATAGACATTATGATTATTGGGAATGACAGAAGTAGCGCTATCATTGTTGCCTGATGTCTCGATAAATGTCAACACTAGTAGAAATGATGCAATAGCGACAGCTAGCGCTACTGCGCCTTTTACATCGATTTGATCTGACAAACTTTTACCAGTGCTACTAGCATTAATCTTTATTTTTTTTGCCAGATCGTCAGTTTTAATATTCTTATTATCTGTCTCATTATCATCATTTGTTTTCATATCAACTGGCTTTTGTGCTAGCTGATTATAACGCAAGTTATCCTCATCATTTACAAAAATGAATCTTCGAATTATTAGAAGGAGTACAACTGCAACCGGTATTATTGTAAAGAATGTGGTACGCCAACCGTAATTTTGAATTATAATTCCTCCAACGGCTAGTCCAATTACTGCACCTGATGCAAACATAGATGTGATTACACCTTGGCCGATTGAAATTTTTTCTCTTGGAAATTTGTCTCTTACTATACCAAATGCAATCGGAAACATTGACATGCCTATTCCTTGTATTGCTCTAGCTATTAGCATAAAGAATATGTTTGAAGAGAAGCCGGCTAAACACACGCCTACAGCGTAGATTACCATTATAATCAATAGCATTTTTTTTCGTCCATAGATATCCGACAACTTACCGGCTATAGGAGTCATAACAGCACCTGATAC
>JBKPMK010000568.1:0-5002 GCA_046732115.1 Thermoproteota archaeon | reverse complement strand
AAAATGAATCTAGCTTTTTTGACCTGTCTGTTTTAATCATGTACTGTGTTTTTTTCTGTGATTTGAAGTAGTCAGCAAAACCAGATAGGTAATTTTTTCTTCGTCTGTTAAATCTATAATATCTCATTATAAATAGTGTTGCTTGAGTGCTGGTACTCCATTTATTCTTGGAGTTTTTAAATTTTATTTCACGAATAATATTATGTGAAGTATGTATTTATCATCCCATGCGTTGTTACTAATAAAACGTACAAGCATTAGAGCAAAAAAATAAAAAAAGGTTAGGTAGGTGAACCATTACAACCGCCGCAATCCAATTGGAAATTTGAGGGCTAACAGTAGTAGCCTTGTCTTGATTGGAATCTATGGAGGACTGCTGCCGCCACCTTGGAGGCCGCTGACGGCGCTGCCGCCGTTACCGGCGCCGCAGTGGGCGAAGCCATAACCCGTACCGCCGCCTCTGCCGCTGCTGCTGCCACCTTCACCGAAGCCGCCGGTAAAGCTGCTGGTACCTTGGCCTGCAAGCCCGCCGCCACAGCCGCCTTTACCGCAGCCAGCCGCTTGTGAAAGTCAAGCAGGAGACCTTGATTCATAAAGTTGGGTACACGTTCTATTTCCGTACAGTAGTTGTTAGTTTTACTGGCATTTTGAAAGTTCTGCTCCTTTTAGTCTTTGACTATCTACACCATTCAAAGAGTATATGAACCCGTATATAATGCGGGCTCGGAGGGATTAGTTACGATATCGGTGCTAAAAGTAGGTTCCTGACAATATGTAAATGAGTGGAAGCTTTAAAGTTTTCTATGCTTTTTCATGAGCACTAACCGCTAATTGAATGTCCTCATCGTTGGAATCCAGTAGCGGTTACCATTCTCTCCTTTTGACTGGAAAACTGCTTGTTGTACTTCCATTGTATTCTTGTTTAACAATGGGCAAGCTAAATGCAAAAAGCGCACCTTTGCCACCCATGTTATTAATGGCCCATATTTTGCCACCATGTGCTTCTACTATATTTTTTGAAATGAATAGTCCAAGGCCTGTACCTCTATCTGACTTAGTAGTAAATTTTGTAAAGAGTTTTGACATTATCTCAGGATCTATCCCACTTCCGGTGTCCTTTATACTTATTGTAGCAAGGCTATCAGCTGTTTTTTCTGTTGTAATGGTTATACTGCCATCTTTTGTGAATTTAATCGCATTACTAATTAAATTCATCACTACTTGGTTGATTCTTAATTTATCTCCTTCCACGATTATATTCGGTTCTGCAGATAGGAATTCCAATGATACATTACTGTTTTTATTTTTTGTAATTTGACTTCTAGAATCTGCGATAGCATCAACCATAATTTCACTCAGATTGAATCGTTCTTTATTCAGTTGTAGTGGCTGTTGGCTTTCAATCTTACTGGCATCCAAAAGATCCTCTGTAAGTCTTCTAAGTCTTTTTGCATTTTTGATTGTAATATCCAACATTTCTAGTAGTTTAGGATCATTTATTTTAGATCGGACAACTTCTGTTAGTCCTAATATTGGTTGTATTGGAGTACGTAGCTCATGAGCTGCAACATTAATAAATTGACTTTGCAATTCTTCTGTCTTCTTTAGCTGTTCGTTTATCATATGCTCATTCCATAGCAGTTCAAAAACTGATTTAAATGACTCAACGCTGCGTTTGCTGTTAGAATAAAGAGTAAATCCTATTGCTTCTGAAAACTCTTTAGCTTCAGCTTTTTTCAATTCAGCTCTTAAAAACCTTTTGCCGTCTGCTATCAAAAAACCAGATGATGAATTATGCCCATTTAGAATCTTTATATCAGGTGCATTTTTGGATATCTTCTTTATGATATGCGAATTTTCTCCAGTAAGGGGACAGATAATCTTTACGTTTGCTCCATTTTGTGATGCTTTTATAAGATGATCGATAATACCTAAGTTGTCCACTCTTATCATTGCTCTATCAACTGGAAGAAGGAATAGGGCTTCCTGCCTAACTGACTTCGCTAGATCTATAAGAATCTGAACCGCTTTTTGATTATCAGAAATAACTTCAAAAATTTCTGGCTCTAGACCTTGTTCAATTGTCTTTATTCTATCAATAGCGTCTGTTCCATTCTTCCACAATTCTTCAAAAATGGAAACAAAATGACTTACATAAGAATATTCATTACTGACTAAAAGACTTCTGATATTTTCCCCGCCTTCTGCCTTTTCTATAGTAGCAATCATCTCTTTGTCAGAAACCGCAAAATCTATTGGAGGCATATTTTTAGCATGCCTTATGTGAATTCCAATATCTACAAACTTACGTACTAGATTGGCATTATCTTTGTCAGCAATTGACGTAACCATCCTAATGCCCTTATGTTCACCACTTTTATGCTTGTCCATTACTTTTTTATACAGATCAAAGTAGTTATTATAGGCAAGTCGTAGTCCACCAAATCCTGAGCAAACCAAAAATTCATAAGATCTATTCAAAATTTCTTTTCCCTTAGTAATTATTTCGTCTATATTCTTCAGTATTTTAATTTCTTTTAGCACTGTAGTCAAATATCGTTTCATTTCATTCTCAGTCAGTGAAGATTTTATCCCACTTTGTTGTACCATAATTACTTCCTTCTCTCTTGCTGTGCTTAGCACCCTCCTTTCTATTTCCTGTTCTACGTTAGGTGTTCCAAGAACATCTAGTAATTTAGAGACCTCTAAGGCAGAACTCCTAATTGATTGTCTTAATGACCTGTCATGCGAAATTGAGATCGCCAAAGCATAAAAGCCTATGATAAATAGGTATGAAGATAAGAGCACTATAGAATGCGCAGCTACACCATAGGTCTGTTGTAACGCAGAAATACTAAGGGCTATGCGAACCATTATTATGCCTATTGCGGAGATAGCTAGGTAGTCTTTTACTTGTACTGCAGCTATGTTTCTGGCTGCGACATAAAATGCAACTGCGAATAAGAGACTGCTGCCTATTGTACCTGCTCTGTAAATAACTCGATAATAGTATTTGTATGGTGTATCTGCTGGTGTTGAAAGTATTAAATTACTTCCTATCAGATATAATATCAAAGGAACCGCTAGAATTGTCCAAAATTTTAGAGGGAACCTCTTGTCTCCTCCACTAATTGATTTATAATACTGGCGCAAGAGTGTGGCAACTGCTAACCACATAAAGATATATGGAAGTGCTGATAGCTGGTCTAGGTTGTTTTTAAGTGAATTAGTAGATGTAGGTGAAATCCAGAGAGTCGTATCGTATGGATTTACTACTTTATATTGAATTTCTCCATGGTATTTTTTTAAAGTCTTATATGCAAATGAGGACTGAGAAGTAATTCCAGCAGGTGTTTTTTCTTGAACTATATGTACTATGATTAGTTTAGTGTATACGTCTTCTGCTATCACGATGGCAATAGTGACTGCTGCTAAACCGTAAAATAATACCATTAGATTTCTCCTGTTTATTTTGTACCACATGAAGAATTTGAAACTCATAATGCCCAAAATTATGCATGCTGCTATAGCGCTAATCACGTAGACTGAATTCGTCTGAAATAGTGAGCTAGTGCAGAATTCAAAATACGCATTGCAATTTATGCTATTATTATATATACTAAACACTAAAAGAACAAAGAGTGAAAACTGAACGATAGTAACACCCCAATGCATCAGATTCATCAAGCGTGATTTGCTTCTGAGATCTTTTGTTAGTCTTCTTGTATATTCTAAAAGAATCCAGGAAGCAACTCCATACCCGAACATCACCATTAGCATAAAGAGTACAGTTTGATAAGTGCCGGTAGGATACAAAATCTGGCGTGTTGATAACAAATCTATGATAAGTAGTACAGTTAATATTATCGCAGTAGTGAGAGCTGCTTTCCTACTATTAAGAACATAAGCCAAGAGGTTAAGCTTTTTCAAATTTCATTTTCCACTGGAATACATAATGATAACACCGTGAAGCTTTGCTTCTTGTACTTATGCGTCCAATATACGCCCATTATTATTGTCTTCCCGCTCAATCAATATTTCGTTTAGACGCTTCAAGAGTTCTGGGTTTTCTAGAGGCTTTCGAATAAAACAATTAGCAGACAATGAAGAGAATATATCAGGATAAATTCCATAATACATTTCTCCAGCAGTAGGAAAACAAATCTGGACCTTTTTTCCCAATCTTCTAATTTCCCTGTACAATTCAAAACCATTCATCTCTGGTGTCTTAATATCTAGAAATGCCAGATCGTATAAACCAGCATTGAAGTTCTCCAGTGCCAAGATAGGGTCTACATAAGAATCAGCTGTAAAAGCGTGCTCACACAAAACCTTCTCTAACATGACACAAATATCGGGCTCATCGTCAACCACCAAAACCCGTTTTGACATTTTTATTGATACATATCCTCTTGAGATCATATATAGCTCAAGGAGTTACTATTTTAGTTTTCGTCTTCAATCAATCAGACAAGTACTTCGTTGCCAAAGTTGTTGTAAATAGCTTGACTTGCACTACACCTAAATATTCTTAATGATAATGTACGTCTGCACGAAGAATGTAGTGCTGTTGCTATTTGTCTTCTCCATTTAGGCGTACCAAGAGACTATCAAATAACATTATCAAACCGTCCTTCCACACATAGCACACGCAGATCTCCCCATACTTATCGAAGCAACAGAGATGTATTGCACCTATATATTATAGGCTTATCGCAACTATTTTTCCCATGTGAGTACCAGTCAATGTCAGTTACGTCACCTGAAGTTTGTAGGTTATATCAGCAAAATGAGGGTTAGTACCCAGCGAAGTAAGCGGTCCTGTGTTTATTGATGATCACACAGGAAAAGAAGATAAATTTTTTGATATGGTGGAAGAAAAAAAAGGTAATAACAAATAATGAAGATAAAATTATGTTAGAGCATTATGAATTATGCAAGAATCAAGCTGGAGGCGAAGCAAGGATTCAATTAATTGAATATTTGGAAGGAAGAGATTGGA
>JBKPMK010000567.1:0-2951 GCA_046732115.1 Thermoproteota archaeon | reverse complement strand
ACATGAAAATTTCTTCCTTAAAGAAGGGAAAGTTTGATGACGATCTTAAACAACTAATAGGAATGGTAGTAGATGCAATTTTTAAATTAAATGATATGGCACGTGCATTGAGTATCAATCCTGCAAGTACGATTGAAATTGCTCAGGAAGTTCAAAAATTAGAGCGCAGAGTTGATTCTAAATATAGATCTGTTATAATAAAGGCACTCAACGAAATATCAACTACAAAGGATCTGTTGCTTTTAAAGGATGCGATAGAAGGAATTGAAGGTATGGCAGATAAATGCCAAGAAGCAGCCGATTCATTTACAATTTTGGCATTGAGCATGTAATGAATCCTATTACTGGAAGATTAGTAGAAAACAGGATAGTTGTATGGAGTATAGAGGAATCCCGTGCCCTATTTGGAAATGGCTACTACGGCAAACCATTAGGTGTTCCAAAACCAAAAGGTACTCAATTTGATACTCCATTAATTTTAGATTTAATAGAAGGTTGTTATCTCGTCCACACAGGTAAATTAAAGGTATTTAATATTCAAGGAAAAAAGATCTCATTCAGAGACATTCAAGCTATTTGTAGAAGGGAATATAGTGATTTCGATATAAAGTACCTGGTTTTTCAGAACTTAAGAGATAATGGATACATAGTATCTCCTGGAATTAAATTTGGCTGTGATTTTGCAGTATATGAACATGGGCCAGGAATAGACCATGCTCCATACTTGGTTCAAGTACTTAAGCCTACAGATCATATGACAGCGACAGGAATTGTACTTGCAGGAAGATTGGCTACAACGGTCAGGAAGCAGTTCATATTAGCGATCCCAAAAACCAAAGGGAAGAGAGTTGATTTTGTAAGCTTTGATTGGTGGCGAGCATAGTATTCAGGCCAGTCTTTTTTAGCTAGAGGGAAGTAGTATGGTTGGCTGTTGCTCAGAGCTGATCTTTTTTTGTTGTGGCAAATCAAACTTGACAAAGTTTTCTCCAGAGATTGTTAATCTGGTGATAAATTTACTGGAACCCGGCTCGAGCCATCCTTTATATCTAATCGTGTTTTTGATGATATCAGTGATGCTAGGTTTTTTCTCATCTACTTCTTCATAGCAAGATAAAATTTCACCGTATTTAACTTCCGTTTGTCTGTTGATCTTTGTTAGATAATAGACAAATAAGACAGTTTTTTCATAATGATTAGATGGATTCTTCTCGGCATAAAATTCTCTCAAGCCAACTTTCTTTACGTTTGCTTTTAAATCTACAGGAATAGGCGGCAAATTTGGAGATTGCTTTGTTGCATGTTTATTATTACTATTATTAGCTTTTGCTAATTCCAGTTTAGAGACGTCCGATTTCGGTTCGCTGTTTTGTTGTTGTAATGCAGATAGACTATTATCTGTAATACTATGTATAATACCTTGCGTCATGGTCTGTTTTATTGCAGATGTGAAAATCTCCTCAAATTTATTCAGGTGTTTGTCAACGAAGGTTTCGCTACCCTCTAGTTCGACTACTCCCTGCTTAACATCGATTTTAAATTTTGCTTCTGTTCTATCCAACACCAATACTCTAGTCTAGAACAGGTTTTTAATTAAGTTGTCGGTACAATACGGTAACTACGATAATGATAAAAATTGCAATTTAATATATAGCAAATAACTTCAAAAATTTAGGTGTGCATAGGTAACTTAATTCTCTGAAATATCTGCACGATATCTATATTTCGAGTTTACTCTTATACAACGTCTATTTGTGATAAACTTTGAACTCATTGCAAAATTATTACTAAAGTGTGGTTTTTGCTCAAGCGAAAGAGAACTGACTTCTACCGCTTTACAATCAATTCCGTTTTTCTCATCTCTTCTGCTAACCTTTCATTCAGGTTAATTCATATAATAGTTTCTGAGTCCTGATCATGGTTTGACCCATTCTTTTTATATTTGTCATCGGACGAATTCATAATATTTTGGTCATGCCAATGTTATTTCCCTGCTTTATCGTGAACAACTAGATGCCACTTAATAAATATAATCTCATCATCGATAATTCAATACGAATTAATAAATTATGTGTGGTGTGTAGTAATTTCAGCGTTGCACATATATCGCTCCAACGAATAAATCGATAGTTTACCTAATTGCAGATTACATAATAATGACATCTTATAAACTAAATTGAAAGTATATCAGGAGAACCTCTGTTTGAAGTGATATACAAATTTTGTCATACACGTATTATGTCGATGTGAATAGTAGTAGCAATAAGCAATTAAATAAAAATCAAAGGCTAAATGAATGCTTGATCTTTACTAGAATTTATAATATCTTATACAGGTAAGTTTTAAATCAACGGATGATTACTTTGCCAGTGGTTAATTGGAATGCAACATCAAAATGTAAAGCCTCCTCTTAAATTTAGCGATAAGATCGTCGTAATAACTGGGAGTGGAACAGGCATAGGTCAAGCTATAGCAAAGAAATTTGCGCTTAATGGTGCCAGTATAATTATCATGGGCAGAAGGAAGGAACCTTTGGATGAGACGTCACAGATCTTGAACGATGTGATAAGTAATGTAGGGTCTTCAGGTAAAGTACGGGCTCTTCCAGGAGTTGATGTATCAGATGAAGCAGGAATTAATGAAATGTTCAAGACTATTAAACAAGAATTTGGTAAAGTTGATATTATTGTGAATAATGCAGGGATTTCTGGTCCAGTAAAAACGTTTACAAATGCAAGTTTTAAGGAATTCAAAGATTGTGTTGCCATTCATCTTACTGGAACTTTTTGGACTTCAATCCAAGGACTACAAGCGTTGGAACCAGGATCAGAGATAATTACAATTTCAACATTCTTTAGTGAAGAAAATCGATACGAACAAAGACCGTATAGATTTAGAACGCCTTATACTGCTGCTCAAGGAGCAAAGAATAGGCTGGCAGAAGCATTAGCATG
>JBKPMK010000566.1:0-4729 GCA_046732115.1 Thermoproteota archaeon | reverse complement strand
ACCTGTGATTTACCATCTGGCCTAATCCAGCTCAATTCTTTTTTCTTTCTTACTTGTGATAGCTTCATAGTTAGTTTATGGGCCATTGTGATTGGTAATGGCATTAATTCTGGTGTCTCATTTGTTGCATATCCAAACATTAGCCCTTGATCTCCTGCTCCCTGATCTTTGTTTTTTGCTGCACTCACACCGATTGAAATATCAGGACTCTGTTCATGTAACGATGTTAACACAGAACAACTGCTGTAATCAAAGCCATATTCTGGCTTATCATACCCTATTTCCCAGATCGTATTACGGACAATTTTTTGCATATCTACCTTGCCTTTCGAAGTGACTTCCCCAGCAACAAAGACAATACCTGTAGTTGTTAGAGATTCCACTGCAACACGTGATTCAGGATCCTGTCTCAGAAATTCATCCAATATTGCATCAGAAATTTGATCGCATATTTTATCTGGATGCCCTTCAGTGACACTTTCTGAAGTAAAGACAGATCTCCTAACCATCATACATCTACCATTACTATCACATAGTAATGACGTTATTTGTCATTAGAATTCTTTTTCCAATCTTATAAAGAGCACATTATTACCTCTAATTACAACCTTGCCATAATTTGCTATGACATCAGCTCCATTGAATTCTTCTGCGTCTACAAGAATTAAATTCATATATGTGTCAACATTACTCATTCTTCCACGGTATTCTGCCTCATTCTTCAATCTCACTGCAACTTTTCTGTTTAGTGAACGTTGTAATGTAGACAAAGGTCGTTTTGGTTGTTGCTGTGAAGGCGTTGAAGATGACAATTCAATTAATCACTTTTCAAAGCGACTTGGCTACAATAAAAAGGTTCCCTTATCATAGATATCATATTAAATTTATTGTAGTAACGATGATCAGTATTAGTTGACGGCAATCATACATACAGGTTCTACATCAATTGATCGCCTGCTTGGAGGCGGAATACGTACAGGTATGGTTACTGATATTTACGGCCAGAGTGGAGCAGGTAAATCGCAATTGTGCTTCACGCTATGCGCCAATTATGCTAAACATTCTAGGCAAGAAGACAGAATATTGTTTATTGATACTGTCGGGACATTCAGACCTGAAAGAGTTTCTGAAATTGCAGGGACTAGAAAAAACATTACCATACTTAATAAAATCATGTTTGTTAGAGCTCTTAGCGTATACGACCAAATACATGCAATAAGTTTAATCTCGGATTTCAATCCGCGGCTTGTAATAGTAGACACTGCAACAGCGTTGTTTTCTGATGAGTTCAGAGGGCCTGCTAGGCATTTGGTATTAATGAATTATATTCATAAATTATCTCTTGCAGCTATTAATTTCGATTGTGCTGTAGTGATAACAAATGTTATTCGGGATGCACCTATCAGAACAACATTAATAGATCAGGGTGGCCATAACCGTAGAACTGCAATAAAAACTACTACAAACTCATTCCAACAGCGAGAGTTTATGGGTGCTTCGATCTCAATTTACGTACATATTAAATTAAAGCTTGAAATTATTAATTTAGAAAAATCACTATTTGGTGCAAGTCTTATGCAACCTATACAAAAGGATCGTGTACTATTTAATATAACATCGAAAGGTATATCAGATGAATAACTACTTTACTGGTTAAAAGCTTTTTACATATGAAATCATAACAAAACATTTAAGACACTATATTCATTTTTTGATAAGGATCTTATTCTGATTCAAGTTTCTGAAGTGTATCCTGTTTTTCAAGATTACTATGATATCATTGTCCCGTCGTCAAATACATGACATTGCAAGAACATCTCCTTGTTCTATTATTTCATGAGAATGATTCTATGCGTATCCAAATTTCCCACAATCACCTAAATTTTAAACACATTCAAACCCTGCGTCAGCTTTTCACATATTTTTCACATTTGAAAAAATTTACCTATAGTTGGAGCTATAATACTACATCGAACTAGCATGGTATATTTAAGTCTAAAAGCCTTAAGCTAATACAGACGGCTTCATTTTCTATTCCTTGAATAACAATTTAACAAAATACTTAGTAAATAGAATTTGTACTGAGGAATTGGGATATCATGTCTGATACTGACATCAACGATGATGCGTAAATAGATATAGAACAGACGCCAATACAACTACGTGTGCCACAGCGACATGTAGTTTATAATCATATCTCTATTGCCAAAAATGTGCATAAAAAATTCATACAACTTTCCGATCCGAAAACAAATTAACAAAGATGACTATAAAATAAAAAGCAATAATCAACTTACAAGCAGATATAGTACGCCTTTGTATGTATTGGTCAGGATATCCGAAGGTTAATACACTTTTAGTTGCCTTCTACGGAACCAAATTGTTATACCTCATTAATAATCATGGCTCTGCATAGTTAATTCTCAGCAGAATCTTGTTATTGTTCTTTTAATTCAAAAGAATGATTTATAGTAATTTATACAATATTTGACTCCAATCTTCTTTTAAAAATTTGTGATAAGCTGAATAATACGATCTGACCAATATTAAAAACAGCATAAGTATATATCAAATTTTATACATCTGACGAGCCTATTTCTGTTGCAATCCTTTTACTTGTGCTAAGGGTATTGCTAGGCGGAATAGGTTCCCTCTTGATATGCAGGTAAGTTGACGGGAGAGTAGTTCAGCACAGAGCAAGAGGAGCAGTATGATTGATATTGATCTGGCTGTATAATAGCTTCCAATAAAAGCAAATTTTTCTATTTTTTCACTGTTTAGATGCGCTCAATAAGCGCATCCGACAGCAATAATATGACAGGGAACTAATAGTAGTATACTATTCGCAATATTCGTAATATGAGTTTATAGCCAGAGATTGTGAAGCTGTTAAGGCATTTCTTTTGATAACCTACTCCTATCTTTAAGTATGAGTTCACAAAATTTGTATATAGTAAAACCTTCAGTTGCTAAGGAGATTTTCCTATCTGATAATGCTAAATATTTATCATCGTATTTTTCACCTAACAATGATACATTTGTTAGTGGTGATAATATTTCAGCTACTGAATTGTTTGAATATCTGGCCACATAAGTATGATAGAACTATCATGACACACTGATAATACTTTGTATAGGTTAGTAATACTAATAACCGTTCTTTTGTCTGTCCCTATTTATTTGATTCTTAGCGATGTATGCAGTCAGTATATCATAGGGTGTCATTTCAAGTTCTATTGAAGCATCAATTACAAAATGCCAGATATCAATGAGTTCCTCCGTTGCATGATTCTTATCAAACTCTACTGTTTTTTTCCACCATTTCCAGTTGGTCAGCCTTTGTAATTCTACTGCTTCGTGAATTATGGCAGTACATAGTGCAGACAGCCTTTCCTCCTTTGATAGAGAAAGGAATTTCTTTGAATATTGTGAACCATTAGATTGCGAATGGGTTGCGAGAGTCCGATGCAACTCATTTTGCTTTCGGAAAAGATATTCTAACATATCTTGGCTATTATCATTATTCTTGCTATTACAGTCACCTGATATCATCCTTGGTTCCACTCTACTAGTAATTATATCAGCACTAAATTTATCTTTATCATAATTAATATCTAATGATAGAATACATGTTAACAATGCCCAATGAGTTTTTAGCTATAACATCATACTACAGGACATTACTTTTCCGAAGTTTGCAAAAGCTCGCCTATCTCATTATGCATTTTCAGAAAGTTTAATCCCTTCTCGGTTGTCTTGTATGTCTGAGGAGCCTCTAGGTAGTCTAACAAGTTGTTCCCAATGAGTACGGAAAGATATTCTCTTAACTGGGCATAGCTCAGAAAAGCTTTATACATTATTTTTGTCTTGGTAGCTCCACCATTAGCCGCCTCCAGGATCATTGCTACTATTTCAGTTCTACTTCTGTATTTCATAATGATATTATTTAAAAAATCAAATATTTATGGAAAGTCGTATTATTGATCATGCTATTCAACCGATCAAGTGATCATTCTACTAGATCAATATTCGCTAATTCAGACTGTTATTTGATAAATCAACATTACATATTATATGTTCACATCGGGTCAGTATTACCATTACAATGAAATTGTTAATCAAATTTGATATAATTTTAGACTAAAATTTATAGACAAATCAGGAATTCGAAGTAAATTTGGTCTCTACTCTCCTGTATTTCAGGTTTCAATGCCTATGGATATCTACATGCATGTACTCAGTTCTACTTCCATATTCCAGCAAGCTTCTCCCATTCTTCTTCGTCACCAACCTCGTCTTCCAAAAGCTCTTCAAACATTTCATGTGTAACTAAATCAGTCATTCTATATTTTTCTGCCAGCCTGTTATAGGTTTCTATAGCACACTCTTCAGAGTCGAGTACAGACTGAATTACCTGTTTTATATCTGCTGGATTGCTCGGTGGTTGCTTATACCCACAGCCTGATGTTTCTAATAATCTACCAGGCTCCATTATAGGTGTTCCGCCTAGTTGTATTATCCTATTTGCAATTTTTTCTGCGTGTCCTAATTCATCATTTGATTGTTCAATCAGTATATCTCTTAGAGTATCTGCATCCAAACCTCTAATCCATTGTGCAGTTAACCAATACTGGTAATGGGCAAGCCATTCATCTGCATATGCTTTGTTTAGATCCTGAATGACATCAGTAATGTTAGCTTTTACTATTTCTCTAGTTTTTCTACCCAA
>JBKPMK010000565.1:0-6844 GCA_046732115.1 Thermoproteota archaeon | reverse complement strand
GAGACTAGCAATTCCTTACATTTTTATTTATGTAAGCACTAAATCTGGTAGGTTTTTAATTTAGGCAAAAGAAAAGTACTAAGCGAATCAGCATTAAAAGAATTGGTAATGCCACAAAAGGGCGAGCTACTGGGCCGTGTAGTTAAACTAGTAGGAGGGGATAACATAATTGTAAAATGTACTGATGGAAAGGTACGAACTTGTCGTATTCGTGGAAAGATTAAGCGAAAAATGTGGATAAGAGATCATGATCTAGTATTGGTTGCTCCATGGGACTTTCAATCCGAAAAGGCAGATATTATATGGAGATATATTGCAGCTCATGCTGAAAGGTTAGGACAAGAGGGACAATTGAATGGAATTTAAGTAATTGTATTAATAAAAATTCAGGCTAGCTTGATGCACTTCTGTTAGTTTTTCATTCTGTAAAATGAGTATTTTTGCATTAAATAAACAGAGAAACGGATAACCTTGCCATTGATATACTTTGACTAATATGACTAATATGTCTAGAAAAGCCAAATTGACACCTGACCCCACAAGCTCATACACTAAAAGAAAGTGTAATTTTTAGTACAATATTTCTCCGTAAAGAACAGATAAATGAGTTTTTGTATTAATATTTAGGATTTATTATATTATTCTAATATTGAGCCATACAAAATATTACTAACTATTTAGAGGTGTCAACTAACTGCTAAAAGAGCTACAATTACTATTGTATTATAACTAAAAGACACGGCTACGCTCTTAATCTATCTTGACTGAATTCTGGACTACCATATTCTGTTACTTTGGGTTTCCTACCATGTACTTGCTTGTGAATCTCTAAACGCTTTTTCTCTTCGAATGTGTTGTCGATATCCGCATTCTGGTATCGATGTTAATGAGATATTAAGACGATAGTCAGGAATAGTAGGAAATCATGTCAAAATGAAAGACGATGCTATAGCACAGCTATCAGACCAGGTCCTAGCACTAACGGCTAGAATGCAGGAACTTGAAAGAAAACAATTAGTCTAATAACGCTAAACTCGCATGATTATAAAGATACTATCATTGAGAAGATACGTTAGGCTGTATATAGTTTGTTACAGGAGAACCATGGTGGTGAACAAGTAGCCATTGATTAGGTTGTTCACTTTGCTCAAATATATTGGTAGCAATAACACCAATCTTAATCGCTCGTCCGTTAGCTGAAGCCGTTTTTATATTTTCTAGGCATACAACCAATGCGACTTTATTATCAAATATTCTTGTTTTTGTATTTGTAATTGTGAACTTTATCGTCTCTGTATTTTCAAATATTGTTATCCAACTTTCTGCCAACCAGCCAGTGAATAAATCCCAACCTGGATGAATACAAATAACATTTCATCATGCTTCCACAAGTTATCCATCATTTCTATGGACATCTTTTCAAAAGCACGATAAAATTCAGTATTCATGTTATTTACTTTTTCCACAATTTCATCGTCTTCTCCCATACATAGCAAATAGAGCAATAAACTATATTATTTACGGATGAAGTAATCACGACTACCGGAAATTCTAATACTTTTTATTTGTGTCAACACCTAATATGATGTGGCAGCAGTTTTTAAATAATGGCTACCTGTTTGGATAGGAAGAAAGGCTATGGGTGTTCGTTAAAAGAATGTTAATACTATTTTGCTACTATTGCTGCGATAGTAAGATGTAACCATTAAAGACAATGTGTGCTGAAAAAGAAGAACATATGCGCTCAGTGCAAGTTTCTAAAGCTAATGGAACTTTTGAAGTAGTAGAAAGAATTACTCTTCCGGAACCTAGTGAAGGTCAAGTCCGTATCAAGGTTCAAGCATGTGGCATATGCCATGGCGATTCTATCACAACACAAGGACTATTTCCAGGCATACAATATCCAAGAGTTCCAGGTCATGAGATAGCCGGTAATATAGACGAGACAGGAAAGAACGTTTCTAATTGGCGGCATGGACAGCGAGTAGCTGTAGGCTGGCATGGCGGTCATTGTGGCCATTGTGAATCCTGTAGACGCGGAGATTTTGTCATGTGTAAGTATGCACAGGTACCTGGAATTTCTTACGATGGTGGATATTCAGACTATGTAATTGCACCAACCGTAGCTTTAGCAGAAATTCCTAAGCAGCTTTCATACACAGAAGCTGCACCTATGATGTGTGCTGGCATTACTATATAATGCTCTTCGAAATAGTGCTGCTCATGTAGGTGATGTTGTAGCCATTCTTGGAATAGGGGGGCTTGGACATTTAGGCATTCAGTTTGCGTCTAAGATGGGCTTTAAGACCATAGCTATTGGAAGAGGTAAAGGTAAAGAAGAGATGGCCAGAAAACTTGGTGCAATACATTATATCGATAGTCAATCTCAAAATCCAGCGGAAGAACTTGTGAAGTTTGCTAGTGATGGTGATGGTAAAACAGCAGGAGGAAAAGTAATAGAAGGTGCCAAGGTTATTCTTGCAACAGTTCCAAGTGCAAAAGCAATGGGTGCAGTACTTGGTGGCTTATCTGTTAATGGTAAGCTTATCATAGTGGGTGCTTCTGATGAAATGATTCAGATGCCACCAAGCTTATTCATATCAGCGCGTAGGTCTATCATGGGATGGGCTAGCGGTACATCAATTGATTCACAAGATACCCTTTCTTTTAGCATTCTTTCTGGTGTAAGGTCAATGAATGAGGTATTTCCACTTGAGCGTGCAGCAGAAGCCTATGATTCGATGATGAGCGGTAAAGTAAGATTTAGAGCAGTGCTTACCACAACCAAGAATTAAAAATAATAGAAGTCATGTAGTCAAAAAAATCAGATTACACTTGGCATTAAATCATATCAGTTTGTATATCTCTTATTCTCTGTTCTTTTAATTCTTCATACCACTTCTTTCTTCTCCTTCCATTCTTGAAATTGCTGAAAGCTGTTCTGACAAGAAGACTATAGAAACGGAGATGTCAGAATTAAAAATGGCGATAGATCCTGTAGATGGGTGTATGGCACAAATGCAAATGAGTACAGAAGCATAGGAGCTTCTCTCCTAAGGACAAATTAGTGTAGTAGATATGAGATACAAAAGTAGTTATTGTATTTCTACCGTCATCATTATCTTCTAAATTAGTCCACTAGTAATAGCAATGACACATACCGCTCATATTCTACTATCTTTTTGAACTATCAACTGCATCCATTATTACTTGAGTGGCATGAGTACCAAAGTTGGTCTTACAATAATTCTCATTTCTTAACCTTGAATCAAGTTTATTTGTCTTTATTAACTCAGATACTCTATTTACAGCAGCAAGATAGTTCATACCCGAAGTCCAGCCAAGTATAACTGTACATTTTCCACAAACGCTACCTTTCGCGTTAGTAGCATATATTTCACCACAGAAAACGCATTTGTTATAAACCATAGAGCTGCCAGCTCTTGGAGCATTTACGCCAAAATGAATCATATTAAAGCAGTTCATACACAAATGCTGATTACATACCGAGCATGTATGATATTCTTCATTTTTAGTACATCTTCCACACAATGTCATTATAGATCACTAACACCTTGAGATTGAGAATAGTTGTCAGTCAGAATTGATCGATTCATCATAATCATGATTATATATACAGCAACTTCTATATCAATAGCTTCTATAAGACATATACGGCTAATTAAATTGAGACCTTATGGAATTCCTTTTTCCATTTGCATATGCTCTCCGCTGTGACAAAGTGGGCAGTCTTTATTTGATCTGAATTTAAGGTCGAAAACTACTATATATATGATGACTTTCAAAGGACACAAAGCTTCTGAAGAACATAGAAGACGTTTATCTGAATCCCATAAAGGACAAATTCCTTGGAATAAAGGCAAGAAAGGTTTAGTGAAACTTTCGAATGAAGCAAAATTGAAAATGAGTCTTAGCAAAAAGGGAAGGAAAAGACCAGCTCATTCTGATGAAACGAAAAGAAAAATATCTGAATCTAACAGAGGTAAATCAAAGTCACAAACACATAGAAGACATATGTCTGAAGCCAAACATAGACTCTATTTATCTAATCTATCTAGCTCAGAGTGAGCTTGATATGTACCGTTTTATCAAGTTCTATTATCTTTTTACAAAGCTCAAATCCATTTAGTACAGGCATTCTGATATCTAATATAACTAAATCATAGTAATTGGGCTCGAACTCAGACAACGCTACTTGAGGATCCTCGAAGGCATGTACTTTAAATCCGTTATCTCTAGAGAGTAAATATTCTATTGTTATCTGACTCATCGTCTACAAGTAAAATTCGTCTTTTTCCCTCATTCAATTTTCCCTGGTATCGGATATGCGTAGATCATTATAGTGTTAAAACAGACCTTCAATCTAATTCTGCCAGTAATCGCTTGACTAACTTGTCTATTGTTAGAGGCTTTTGGATAAAACAACCGAAGCTTACTTTAGCATAGACTTCTCTTAGAGCTTCTATATTTACTTCAGCTGCAGATATGAAGCATACTCTAATGTTAGGATCTATCTCTACTATCTTCTGATATAGTTCAAGGCCATTCATATGTGGCATATTAATATCTGTTAACATTAAATCATAAAAATTTGGTTTGAACTCTGATAGTGCTGTTACAGGATTATTGTAGGTAAATACATTAAATCTTCTTTTATCATGATAATATCCATCTAATCCCATTTTGAAGGTTAACGTAATATCAGGATCATCGTCTACAATAAGAATTCTTTTTAGAAATGGATCTATTTCCTTGATTTTTTCTACAGCAATAGTGCTGTTAGAACTACTAATTTTATTGTCCTCTGCTGACGTGAGATATTCTCATCTTACCTACCATCATATAATGGTATACAAGCATCATCTCATTCTCAATTGTTATTTGTGATAACACGCATTCTCAAGGTGTATGGTTCCTGGGCTCATGTGATGCTCCTAGACCTGTTAAAGTACCAGTATAGTCACCTGTAATCTCTTCTACAAACTCAAAATCATCTAACCTTTTGAGAATATCAAGTGTTAGCCTCATATTTGTTACATAATGAGTACCTTTGTCATATATTGCTGGGACAAAGCCTGTAGTCTCTGTTATATGTTGTTTACACCACTCAGAATTAGTACCAGGCTTGGTAAATACTTCTACCATGTAGAAAGGTGCACGTTCAGATCTATTTTCCTCACGTACTAGCAGGTCATTGAGAAGGACAGGATCTACTTTTGCAAGGTATGTATGGTATAGAGTCTCAAGCCCATGAAAGACATTTCTTAATTCTTCTAATTCAGACATTTTATTACCGTGCACGACCTAGAGTTAGTACCTTGTCATAGATGCTGTGGCTGTTGTTGTTGCAGTCTTACCGAAGAATGACTTGACGTTAGGTCTATAGATGTAATAGAGTATGATTCCATTGATAACGATACTGAATATTGATCCTATATGCCCAGTCACAACTGAAACAAATCCTAATGCAATTCCAATACAAGATAAACATACAGTTATAGCCCAAGCCCATCCTTTTGCTTTTAACAATCCATAAGCCATAACAAAATATGCTAAACCTAATATCAAAAGACCTACACCGGTTACCGCAGATATGACTGGTGTAAGCATGCTGTTGTTGTTTATACCATTACTAGATAGAAATGGAGCTACTGTTACTGCCGCAATTCCACTTGCAAGAAAGGCTAAACCACCTATTATGGTAAGTATTGCTATTATTGTAACGCCTAATGGTCTATGTTTTTGCTGCTGTTCCATGCTGAGATATTAGCATTTGTATATTTAACGAGTAGGAGTTCTTTGCAATTAAATCTAGAAAATAATTGCAATGCAGCCATTACAAAATCTTTGAGATGAAGATGACTCTGATGTAATAAAATCAAGACCAATGAAGTTCAATATATATTATCTTTCAGTATCAACAACGAAATCCAATGTATTATCGTTAATATCAAACTCTACTTTTTTCAATTCAAATTCTTCAAACAAAAATCTATATTGTTCTGCCATATAAAGAGACCAATTCCTTCCCATATCATGTTGTATGACATACGAATGTCGGGTATAATTGACCTCATGCCTATATGGATGGCCTGATATTTTAATCCAAGTTTCAATCACGTCTAAAGCCGATTCAATATTGTATTCATTTCTTAGAAGCAGTACAAAATCTTTGGTTTCATTCTTTGCTATATATTCTGCAACCGAAGATATCTCTTTCGCTGGAAGTCTCCCTATGAGATCAATTAGCAATCCTCTTCTTACAGTAACAAATCCAGCTTTTGCTGCGTTAGAGTGCCAATCAATATGTCTTCTTATTATATGACTTACTAATGTATTGACACTGATATCTTTTTGCTCTGCTTCGCGATGCAGTTTATTTAAAATAATGTCATCTAATCTAAATGTAATACTCTCGCTATGATGATGGTTTTTCTCGTTTTTTTCTGTTATGTTAGTCAAAATACCTCAAATATTGTATAGCATTGTTAGATAAATGCTGCTTACATCCTAAACATGTATGATATTCTTCATTTTTAGTACATTTTTCACATAATGTCATTACTAGTTACAAACACCTTCAAAGTAGGATTGGCTATTAGTGAGAATTGATCCATTCATCATAATCTTAGTTATATATAGCGAATGCCTTCTATATCAATAAGTTCTAAGCATATACTGCTATAGTTGTCTAATGTATTATGAGAAGAAAAAAGAGGATGATAAAATAATAAAATGCCAATGCTAATGTTACAATGCAAAACATGTGGCGAAGTCTTCCCAGGAATATATGTCCCTGAAGAAAGTACTACTGATTTTAAAG
>JBKPMK010000564.1:0-15606 GCA_046732115.1 Thermoproteota archaeon | reverse complement strand
AATAGACCAAGAAAAACTACACACGATCCAGCAAGTACTAACACTAGTTGTTTTCGTTTCATCTCGATTCTACAGCCTAGCCTGACCTATTATGACACTCATTAGCACAGCAAAATATGAGTATTTTTGGTAAGAACTAAGAACTTCAGTAAACCAATAATATGATTAAAAAGAGCAATCTCCATCCTCTATTATGTCTTCTTGTCTATGTTTTGCGATATCCCTTATCCGTGGGCAAACCGGTCTTCTGTTGGCAAACTATGTCATTAACGTCAGGTTATGTAATTCTAAATCTGTATCAATTCATCTGATGTAATCTGCTCTGCTGCTGAACGTATTGTGTCTGTAACATACGTCCAAACTTTCGCATAGATTTGACTAGTAAGTATTCATTAGAATTTTCGTTGTTTCTTGCTTGTTTACTTTCTGGCTTTACATTTTTCTTTTTATTTAATTCCTGTCGCAACATAATATTATACAAGTTTCCTCCACACATACAAGTGCATGCCATTATGCTGTTTATATAAATATTGATTCATGTATGGTTGGCTTTTTTACATAAGTTACTTGGATCCATGTATGTTATATTATTAGCCTACTAAGGGTTGGATTCATATTCTAATCTGATAAATGAGGCTGTACCTTTCATGTCTGCAGTTGGAGCCCTAATTATGAATGTGCCTGTTTGCTGAGTGTTTACTGGAATTGGTTTAAAGGAAGTACAGTTTTTAGGGAAAGGGCATAGGTAAACGGAAGGGAATTGAATCTTTTGTGTTGGAAGCAGAAGAATATTGATTCGTTGCTTGCGGGCATGCTACATCCCGTGAATGCAGCGTACCATCACGTGTTAGGATAGCACCCAGAAATGTTATTTCAAAGAGAAAGTCGTTACCTACAGTTTTGCATTCTTTAAAATTTAATGGCTTTTCTGGTGTTCCGCAGTTGATAGCTGCTACACATATGCCATTTATAGCTGTTCGCCCAAATACGCCACCTATGGGGCCCACATCACGGCTTTTTATATACGCAAGTGCTGGCGGTATTGCCATTGTACCCATTAGTAATGTTGCTGCTGCTAACGCAATCACTACCCCCAGAGTTGCGTGGTTCATATTTTCTATAATACAATCGTCGGTATATTTGACTTCAGTAAGTTAATGCTATTCTTTTTTGCTGATTTGTTTGAGAGAACCATTATGAATATTAAATCATGTAAACTTAGTCATTTAGCTATTGCTAGTCTACATTTATCATAACTTAGTTATGATATATAGAAAACGTCATTTTACCAAGTAATGTAGTTGCTCTTGCAGGAAATGATTTTAGATTAGTTTTGGAAGAAATTGCTCCTGCAATTGACCTAAATAAAGACATTATATCTAAAATGAGTTTTGCACCCATACTGGGAAATTCGATAAAGGAAATGGATAGAAGAATATTCAATGACGGAAAGCAAATACGTACCTGAACAAGGGATTATCACGAGATCATCCCCATAAGGTTAGGTAGAACTCTGAGACCCTCAATCATATTTGATTATATGCATAGGAAATGGAACATTTGAGCTCAGATATGGAACAGCAAGTAGAATCGAGAATAGACAAAGTACAAGAGCTTTGCAGCAAGGGATACAGCCAGAGAGATATCCCGAATATTGCAATTGGATTAGCTAGTGTAAATAGAGATATATCGCATCTGAAGTCACTTCAGGGGACAGATCATGAAACTAACTATGAAGACGTTAATAGTGGCAAGCTGAATGAAAATATTGCACCTTTGCCATCACTATTATTCTCAGCCCATATTCTCCCACCATGAGCTTCTACAATATTTTTGGAGATATATAAACCCAATCCTGTGCCGTCAAAAGATTTTGTTGCAAATCTAGCGAATAACCTTGGCAATACCTCAGGGTCTATTCCCTTGCCATTATCACTTATGCTAATAAGTACTTCCTTACTATCGTTTTGTTCTCCTTTTCTCCTCTGTATGATAATAGATATAATTCGCTCTGATTCTTGTCTTTCACCTTCAAAAGATTTTACAGCGTTATTCAGAAGATTGGAAACAACCTGAGTTACCCTATCTTTATCTACCTCAATAAATATATCATGAGGTTCATATAATATCTTCAATCCATTCTGTTTATCAGAAGAATAAGTAAAAGAAGAAGTATAAGATGATGATGGTGATGACGATAATAATGATGGCGAGCAACCGCCAATTGTTAGCTCTAACGCATCTAATATTATGTTTTTTATATTAACTCGGTCTTTGTAAAGCTCAAAAGTATTACTTTCTATTCTTGCAGCATCTAATATTGTATTAGATAAGGTTTGAAGTTTTTTTGCATTTCTAAGTACTATAGAGACAAGTTCATCATTTGGCAAGATATGTTTTAGTTGTTCCGATCCTAATAAGAGAGGCTCAATAGGTGTTCTTAGTTCATGTGCGGCAATATTTATGAAATCCTGCTGCATTCTGTCATGTACTTTTAGTTGCTCATTTGATGCATGCTGATTCCAAAGTAGTTCAAAGAATACTTTAGCTGATTTTACATTATACTTGCTATTAGAATATACTCCAAAGCCAACTGCTTCAGAGAACTCTTCAGCCATTGGATCTTTTATCTCATATTGAAGATATTTACAACTATCAACTATAACTATACCTGATGGTGCATCTGTACACATATTCATAATTCTTATAGCAGGAGCTTGCTTTGATATCTCTTTTACAATATATGCATTGTCCTCAGTTATAGGACAGATAATCTTAGCTGTGGCACCATTTTGTGATGCTTTAACGATATGATGAAAAACACCTCGTTTCTGGATCCTTGTCACACCTTTAGAGGTGGCTATTAAAATTAGTGCTTCATTCTTTACAGATTTGGCTAAATCAAGCAAAACTGAGCTTAATTTTACAGGGTCAGCAATTACATCAACGAATTCCACTTCTACATTCTCTTCAATTTCCCTTATTCTATCCGTAGCATCAAATCCATTATTCCACAATTCTTCAAAAATTGATTTAAAATGTTTAACGTAATGTGGCTCATTACTAACCAAAAGGTTCCTAGCTATTTTACCTCCTTTCATTTCATCTATCGTTGCATACATTTCCTTGGAAGAAACAGCAAAATTCAACGGTGGTATATTCTTGATCTGCTTGATCTTCATTCCTAAATCAAGATAGGTCTTAACAAGATGTATATTGTCCTTATTTATTGATCCAACCCATCTCGTATTTTTGCCTCTTCTAGTACTATTTAGTAGTCTTCCTTGCATTCGTTCAAAGCCTTTATTGTAAGTCAGCATTAGCAATCCATCGAAAGTTGAGCATATTGACCAGCTGTCATCTTCTGATGTGTTAATTATCTCCTTTAACTCTTCTGATACTTCATTTGGATTTTCTAAAAGCCTAGTTCTGATAGGATCCGTACCTTGCTCAATTTCCCTTATTCTATCTTCAGCTGAAATAGCCTTACTCCAAAGAGTATCAAACATATATTCATGTTGTTCCACAAGTTCCTTGACATTACTATGAATAATTCGAGATTCTGCCTTTCCTCTCTCAATTAAAACTAGAGGGGCTAAGTATTCTGACTCACTTAACGCAAAATTTCCCTTTATTCCTTCCAAATGACGAAGCTCATCTACTATAGACATTAGGTCTTTGCAATAAGTAATATTTTCAGATGTGATCTCAGTAAGATACCTTAGCTTTATGCCTCTACCTTTGGCATCAATGAATGAATTCCTTATTGAATCAAGTACTATGGCTAATTGAGGTCGTGTATAATTCATACATGTGTATATCTTTTCCTTTGCGTTAGTGAAGAATTGTAATTCGGTATTTATTACGTTCTCCGTGCCATGTATTACGCTAGTCCTGTCATTATCACTCATATCGTGATTATTAGTGTCTGCGGTAGCCGATGGGCGTAAACTATCCAATGAGCTAACACTATCATCAATCCATTTGTATATAAAATAAGAAGGAAGAATTTTCTAACATAAACCATATGTATAAACAAATAGTATGTACCGACGTAGATAAAGAGCACATCAGACAGAAGATAAACGCGAGAGATACAAGCATTGTCATTAGATAAAGATTGTTAATCTATCAAACTAGATCTTCTTAGTAATGGTACTGTACTTGACGATGATGCTATCAGGATTGTATCTCATAATTCTAGACAGAAGTCATTGGTTATTAGCAGAGAAGATAACGTTGATAAAAGGAGAGTCTGAGTATGAAGATGAAGAACCTATAGAAATGAGCCATACATCAATAACTACAAACGAGGTATTTTAGAAATGAACGCTTATACGCCATTATTCCTAGTTAGGATTTTTTCTACAAAAAATTCTCCTGCCCGATAAGAGCTTCTAACAAGCGGACCTGAAGCGACGTAGACAAACCCCATTTGCTCTGCAATTTTCCTAAGCCAATTAAATTTTTCTGGTGTTATATATTCGACAACTGGCAAGTATTTGGCATTCGGTTGAAGGTACTGGCCCATAGTTAGCATATTCACTCCGACTGATCTCAGATCCCTTATTGTCTGAATAATTTCTCGTTCATTTTCTCCAAGACCAAGCATTATGGAAGACTTTGTATAAATTGTTGAATTGATATTTTTAATTTTTTTTAGAACTAGGAGAGATTGTTCATACGAAGCTCTAGTGTCTCTAACTTTAGGTGTAAGTCTAAGTACGGTTTCAATGTTATGACTTATAACCTCTGGTTTAGATTCAATTACCGTTTTTATCGAATCCTCATTTCCTCTGAAGTCTGGGATGAGTGATTCTACTATTATTTTTGGACATAGACCTTTTATGGCTTTGATTGTTTTAGCTATGTGTTCCGCTCCTCCATCCTTTAAGTCATCTCTACAAACAGAAGTGATTACCACATATCTTAATCCCCATTCTTTAATTGCACTGGCTACTCTCTCAGGCTCATTTGTATCAAGTAAAACTGGCTTACCGCTATCAACAGCACAAAATCTACATCCCCTACTGCATATATTTCCCATAATCATAATTGTGGCTGTCCCTGTTCCCCAGCACTCTGATATATTAGGACATCTTGCTTCTTCACAAACTGTATGAAGGTCTAATGATCTAAGTGATTGTTTAACCTTGGTATAATTTTCTCCTGATGGTGCTCTTACTCTAAGCCAAGCCGGTTTTCTTATTAGCTTCAGTTCCATTTCTACACACTTATGTAATTAATATTGATAATAATAAGAGTTAAACACATCAACTGTTATTTTTTAGCTGGCTTACATATACATGAAAACCCCTTTTTATGATATTCACAAGTTGTTTGGAGCAAAAATGCTGAGCTTTTATGGATGGGAAATGCCACTACAATATTCTGGAATTGTTGCCGAGCATATCAACACTAGAGCGAATGTTGGTTTATTTGATGTTTCACATATGGGTCGCTTTGAAGTCAAGGGCTCCAAAGCCTTTGATTGTCTACAAACATTGGTAACTAATGATATATCTAAATTAAACGATAATCAGGCATTATATTCTCCAATCTGTCACGATAATGGCGGAATAATAGATGATTTAATCGTATACATGATCAATAGGCAGAAATTTCTTGTAGTGGTTAACGCTTCAAATAGAGAAAAGGATCTAGAATGGATTGTTAAGCATTCTAAGTCAGCTGTCATTGAAAACATTAGTGATAAAACTGCCCTTCTGGCGCTCCAAGGTCCTCTTGCAAAAAAAGTGCTTGCTAAAGCAGTAATTGGCGTAAATTTGGATCAATTAAAACCTTTTGATATTGCTGTTACGAATATTTTCGGAATAGAATGTATAATATCAAGGACTGGCTATACAGGAGAAGATGGTTTTGAGATATTTTTTGATTCTTCAGAAATAGATATTTGGGATAAGCTCATGCAGGTAGGTTCCAGGTTTAATATTAAACCTGCTGGCCTGGGTGCCAGAGATACACTCAGGCTAGAGGCTGGTCTAATGCTTTATGGAAACGACATAAATGAGAATATTACTCCATTAGAGGTTCCACTTAAGTGGACGGTAAAATTTGATAAGAAAGAGTTCATTGGAAAGGAAGCGTTATTAACTCAGCAAATAAATAGAAAGCTTGTAGGGTTTGAGATTCTAGAAAAAAGGATTGCGAGGCATGGAAATGAAGTATTAATGAATGGCCAAAAGGTAGGTTTTGTAACGAGTGGAAGCTTTTCACCAATTATGAAAAAGTCTATTGGGTTTTGCTTTGTACCTATGCATGTTTTAGCCAACCAATTAATTGAAATTAGTATTGGTGATAAATTGTATAAAGCAAAAGTTAATAGCACCCGGTTCTATAGGCGAAAATAAGTTTTTTTATAGAATATGTTAAAAATAGATGCTTATGATTGAGGAAATTAGATTTACAAAAGAGCACGAATGGATAATAATAAAGGACGGACTGGCAGTTATTGGAATTTCAGATTTTGCTCAGAGAGAGTTAGGAGATATAGTTTCGATAGAGTTGCCAAGGGTTCGTAGCAGATTTGGATATATGCAAGCAATGGCTATAATTGATTCAGTAAAGACTTCTTCCGATATATATAGTCCATTGGATGGAGAAGTTGTAGAGATCAATGAGGAATTGCTTGAGCATCCCGAATGGATAAATCAGTCTCCATATGAATCAGGTTGGATTGTAAAAATGAAACCATCTAATATGCAAGGGGAGGAACTTAATAGTTTGATGACAACCGAGCAATATAACAAGTTTATTGGCGAAAAAAAGGAAAAAGAGTAGGTAGGCAGTAATTATTATGGATTACATACCTATGATTAAAAATGATAGAGAAGAGATGTTGAAGCAAATTGGAGTAAGATCAATAAATGATTTAATCGTAGATTTCAAGCCACATTTTAATGAAAAACTAGATCTCCCTAAGCCAATGAGTGAGCTTGAACTGGTAGAACACATGACGAGTTTATCTCAAAAGAATAAGATCCTGAAATACTTTATCGGAGGTGGCTCTTATAATCATTATATCCCATCTGCCGTAAACCATTTGTTAATGAGGGGAGAATTCCTTACAGGATATACACCATACCAAGCAGAAATGAATCAAGGAACGCTGCATGCGATGTACGAGTTCCAATCATTCATATGTCTGCTTACAGGCATGGATGTAGCTAATGCTTCTATGTACGAAGGTTCATCTGCATTGGCAGAAGCAGTGTTGGTCTCCTCATCTTATAATGGAAGGAATTGCGTTTTTGTAAAGGATGGACTCAATCCTCAGTATATGGAAGTCTTAAAAACATATTGTGAAGCAGCAGATCTCAAACTTTCAAATGAGATTGATGAGAATACCACATGTGTAATTGCTCAGAATCCTGATTTCTATGGAAACATTGAGGATCTTCAATATATATCTGAACAGGCACACAGAACAGGTGCTATCTTTATTACCTGTATTGTAGAACCTACTTCCCTTGCAATACTGCAACCACCTGGAAATTATGGTGCCGATATGGTAGTTGGCGAAGGACAATCATTTGGTATTCCAGTAAATTTTGGAGGACCGTATCTTGGATTTATGGGTGTGAGGGATTTTTTATTAAAGAAAATTCCCGGAAGAATTTGTGGCATGACTACAGATTCTAATGGAAACAAAGGCTTTGTACTAACATTTCAAGCTCGCGAGCAGCATATAAGAAGAGAACGGGCTACAAGCAATATAACAACCAATGTAGCATTGATGGCTCTAGCTTCTACTATTTATTTGGCGCTTATGGGTAGGCAAGGATTAATCAATGTTGCAAAAATTTCTTACAGTAGAGCACACTTATTGCATAATAAACTAATGAGCAGTGGATTCAAGGCTATGAACAAAAATCCCTTTTACAACGAGTTCCTTATGAAGGCACCTGAGGGATCCTCTGAAAACATTTCTTCAAATTTACTCAAAAACGGGATTCTAGGTGGTATTAATTTGGCTGAAGATAAAATATTAATTTGTTGTACTGAGATGAATACAGTTCAAGACATAGAATCTTTTATTTCACTAGCAAAGGAGGCAATAATAAAGTGAAGACGATATTCGAGTACGAAGAACACACTACAGGACATGTATATGACATTGATGATAAGGAAAAAAAGGGAGAAGATATTCTTACTGGACTTCCAAAAGATCTAATAAGAAAAGAACTTCCTCTTCCAAATGTAAGTGAGGTCACTGTTGTCAGACATTATACTAATATATCAAGGATGAATTTTGGTGTAGACATCGGATTTTATCCACTAGGTTCTTGTACAATGAAGTACAATCCGAAGATAAATGAAGATATCGCAAGGCTGGATGGATTTAAGGATCTACATCCCCTTTCCCCTGAAAGTTGTATTCAAGGATCATTACAATTGATGTGGGAATTTGAGCAAGACTTAAAGAAAATCACAGGGATGGATGCTTTTTCATTGCAACCTGCAGCTGGAGCACAGGGCGAGCTTTTAGGTATTATGATAGCAAAGGCCTTTTATAAGCAAAAGAATGAAAAAAGAACGAAAATAATTATTCCTGATTCTGCTCATGGCACCAACCCTGCAAGCGCAGCCATGTGTAAGTTTGAAACTATAACCATTCCTTCTGACTCACGTGGCAATATGGATATTTACAAATTCAAAGAATTACTTAAACATGACGTCGCACTTGTTATGCTAACAAATCCTAATACTCTTGGACTTTTTGAAGAAAAGATTCTAGAGATTAGTGACCTCGCACATAGCAATGGATCGTTTATGTATTGTGATGGTGCAAACATGAATGCATTACTGGGAATAAGCAGACCAAGCGACCAGGGATTTGATATGATTCACTTGAACTTGCATAAGACCTTTTCAACTCCACATGGCGGTGGAGGCCCTGGAGCAGGAACTGTAGGAGTGAAGTCATTTTTAGAAGACTATTTACCACCGCCGCGGGTAATAAAACAAGACGACAAGTTCACCTTAGATCATACTAAACGAAAATCTGTAGGAAGGATTAGGTATTCTTATGGGAACTTCGGCATGCTGGTTAGAGCATATTGTTATATCAGGTCATGGGGCACAAATATAAGAAGGGTGTCTGAGCATGCAATTTTAAATGCTAATTACCTTCTCAGTTTGTTAAAAGACGATTACGAACTTCCATACAATCGTATATGTGCTCATGAATTTGTCTTATCTTCTAAGAAATTTGGCGAAAAGAGCGCTTTAAATATTGCAAAGAGGCTCATGGATTATGGTTTTCATCCACCAACGATCTACTTTCCCCTGATTGTTCGCGAAGCATTGATGATTGAGCCCACTGAGACAGAAAGCAAAGAAGCATTGGAAAGATTTTCAGTGGCGTTAAGAAGCATAGCAAAGGAGATAAAAGAAAACCCAAATATTGTCAAAGGAGCTCCATATACAAAATCAATTGGCAGATTAGACGAGGTTACAGCAGCACGGAAACCGAATTTAAGATGGACCACATCATCACGATCTGATGAAAAAAAGGACAGAGGCGGAGACTTGTCTATTATCAGATGATCGATGAGAAAGGTACATAGTTTATATAAATCAAAAAAATTGATTAAGGTTTCGCTTGAATATGACGAGCACAGTAAAATTATTAACTCAATAACTATAACTGGCGATTTTTTTCTTTATCCAGAAGAAACTTTGGATGCACTCGAGTTCAATCTAATTGGCACAAAGTTAGAAAAAAGCTCTATTAATCACAATGTCGAGAGATGTTTGAATGGCTCCGAAGCATTTGGGTTTGATTCAGAATCTATGACAGATGCAATTCTTGGTTGTTTAAAATCAAAACAAGACTTTTAGTAATAACAAGGAAAAACAAAAAGAAAAGGAAAGGAGAAACAAGAAGAAACAATGAGTTTCAAGTTTAGCAAAATCAGAGTTTTAGAGACAGGGTATAATTCAGGACCATGGAACATGGCTCTTGATGAGGTATTAGTGGGTAGTGCAAATTTTGATATACCAACTTTAAGGCTTTATGGCTGGCAACCGATAGCTGTGTCAATAGGATATTTCCAATGCATGGATGAAGAAGTGGATGTAAAAAAGTGTAAGCAAATGGGTATTGATGTTGTCAGGAGGATAACAGGAGGCGGAGCAGTATTGCACGAGTTTGAATTGACTTACTCATTCATTACAAGGATTTATCCAAAAAATATCATGGAATCTTATAAGTTGATATGTGATCCAGTAGTGATGTGTATAAATAAGCTTGGGTTTAATGCAAAATTTGCTCCATTGAATGATATAATCATAGATAATAAGAAAGTATCTGGACATGCTCAAACTAGGAAGAAAAACGTACTATTACAACATGGTACAATACTATTAGACATTAATGTTGAAAAGATGTTTTCTGTGTTAAAGATTCCGTCTGAAAAAATAAAAGACAAGATGATCAATGATGTAAAAGCAAGAGTAACGGGATTAAATAAGACATTTGAACAGGTAGCTTACGAACTAAAAGAATCTTTCAGCGAAAAATTTGTGGCCGAGATTATTGTCGATAATCTAACTATAGAAGAAATAGAAAATACCAAAAAGTTGGCTAATGAGAAATATACTTCAGCTTCATGGAACTGGAAAAAGAAATTGTAATTATTTGAAAACTTATTGCCAAGTATTTGGTAGTTATGGAAGACAGTTATTATGTATGATGCAACAGTCATAGGAGGAGGTCCTGGCGGCTATACTTGCGCTATTAGAGCAGCACAACTTGGTGGTAACGTTTGCCTAATTGAAAAGAATGGGCTAGGAGGAACTTGTACTCAGAAGGGATGTATTCCTACCAAGTATCTTCATTCTTTAGGAGATACGATTAGGAGAGCAACTGGCGCAAAGAAGAATGGGCTAAATGTCCAAATTGAATTGAATTATAAACTTTTAAAGTCAAGGATGGATGCTACAGTTTCCAGACTAGCTTCTGGAATAAAGCTTCTTCTAAAGAGCAATGGTGTTAATCTATTGGAAGGTGAAGCAAATATGATTTCAGAAAATAAAGTGGGCGTTAATAACACAATACTAGAAACAAAAAATATTGTTATTGCTACCGGAAGCTATCCTCTTTGTTTGCAAGATTATGAATTTGGAGAAAATATATTATCAACTAGCTCGCTTCTGGAATTAGAAGACCTACCTGCATCAATTACTATTATTGGAGGCGGATACAGCGGATGTGAATTTGCTTCTATTCTGAATGCTCTTGGATGCAAGGTATCTTTGATCGAGGCTGAAGATCATCTAATGCCTTTTCAAATACAAGAAATCGGAAATGCAGTTGAGAAGTATATGAGGCTTGATGGCATCAATGTGATGACAAAGTCAAGAGTCGAAAAAATCATTGATAATATAGCTTTTGTTAATGGAAAAGAGATTATAGCGGAAAAGATTCTCGTTTGTATAGGTAGAAAACCAAATACAAATCCTAATGAATTAAATAATATGGGCATAAAATTCGAACTACATGGTGTTAGAGTGGATGAGAAAATGCGGACTAACATTCCTAACGTATATGCGATTGGTGACGTAACTGGTATGTATGAGCTTGCACATGTTGCATCAAAACAAGGCGAGATCGTCGCTGAAAACATAATGGGAATAAAACACAATAACGTTGACTATCAATCTTTACCAGTTTGTGTATTCACATATCCAGAGGTTGCATTTGTAGGGAATTTAGATGGAAGATCTGGAGAATTTCCGCTTGCAGCAAGTGCAAAGGCAAACTGTTTGGGAGATACAAGAGGACTTATCAAGGTCTTTCAGAGGGAAGGAAGACTTGTCGGAACTTATATTATTGCACCACATGCAGGCGAAATAATATCTGAGGCTGCACTAGCAATCAAAATGAAACTAAGTCCTAAAGACATATTCGATACTATACATGCTCATCCTACTCTTCCAGAGTCTTTTGTAGAGGCTGTAAGAGATATTAATAGTGAATCCATTCATCTTCCAACTAGAGATCGAATTCGTAAATCTGGTCATCTTTAGCTTATCCCGAAAATTGAGTAAAATATAAAGCTACGCAATCGTAAATATTTCACAGAATATTAGTGACATTCGAAGACCTAAGGAAAAGAGTTAGTGTAGAAGCAATAGCACAGCAGCCGTATAGGACATTTGAATTTGACTTCCACAGGGAAAGGCCTTATCGTCCTGCTCCTCCCCCAATAATACTATTAGAAGCAAGCCTCCAGAGTGGTCCAAATGTTAATCCCATCATTGCTGCTAACTCTTAACACTGGTTCTTCAGGAGTCCGATTGTTGTACAATCAGTATAGGTGATGGTAACTGGATTTGGTTATGCATTCTTGGCAGCTGCACTACTCACGGGGGTAGGAATTATATTCACTGCTTTATATATACGGGAAAAGACATCGTCAGATAAGAGTAGTGGTGGCGGCAACCGTTCATCAGAGCTAGAGGAAGCTCTAAGCTATTGAACTTATCCGCAAGTGGAGTCTGTCATACTTCTATTGTGACAGAGTTTTTCTGTAGAACTCAACTTTGGTTTCATATCGATCAGTTCAAAAAGAGCTTTTGCGTAAGCTTTAACAAAGATTGACCCCTTTCACCAAAGCTATGGATTAATGTGATTACTCGTTTTTCACCTGGTGAAACAACTTCACTACGCTCAACAAAACTAGAGTAATCTGCATAGTTGTTAAGATACTCTAGAACACTTGTGAGCGACATTGTCCCATATTTAGCAAGAATATTACTCCTGAGCTGTTTTGAGCTACATCTCTTGCCACTTCGACGATTTCCGAAGCGGCATTTAAAATCTTCCTGAACGTTACTTTGGAAATTTTTAGCATGCCAAGCCTCTGGAAGTAACGATCAAAGTTAGCGTAGGATATAAAAATTGATTCACAAGAGTGTTTAGGCTTATGTGGCGTTTCTTGGCTTCTTCCTCAAGGGCTAAAAAAGCTCTCTCATTTATCCTAAAGGATCTAGTGGCTATCTTTTCGGGCACGTTTGATCAAACAATGGAGCCTATATCCTGATTCTCTGTTATTCTCTCTAATATGAAGCGTAGTCTAAATGATTAGTAGTACATCTATATGCAAAAAAAGGAGCCTAAATGATAAAATATTTTTAATGAGAGCGTCCTAAGGTACTACTCAGAGCAGTTGGATCACAGAGTTAGTGATGCAAATGCCAGGTATATTTATTTATCAGCTGCTAATCACCTGTAATCGCTCTAAGAATAGACATGTTTTCACGGAATTATTGTATGCGCATTAGGATCTAAGCAAGGCCCTCCTACTCGCCATTGCGTACAATTGCATTTGTTCCATTCGACTGTGCAAAATTCATTTGAGGAATCCCATATATATCTTTGATTTCGCTGTTGTGGCTTCGAATTAATTTCTGGAATTGTTAAATATCTATGGCATAATATTCCAGTTTACTGTAGGGATTATTATTATTAAATAATAATCCCTCAGACCCAAGCAGCTGGGGTATGATACAGCCTGATGATTAGAGATAAATACGCAAAAGTGGTTAAATAATATTCAAGTCAATTCTTTAGCCACTCCAAGTCTTGACATGGGCATCGGAGATGGTGTTAATTTATCGGATTCACACACTCACCCTCTTCGATGTCACCATAACTCAGTGATGGTAACGATAGCAGATAAGCGTAGTTTGATCAATCTGTTTATGTTTAGGGCTTTAGAGTTCGTTTGGCTTTGGTTTTAGTTACCTATCTATCTATATATCTATTTCGTTGCTGCTGTTGTTGTTATCGGTGATATCATATTTCTTATATCAACAGGTATTTTGTCGGCTTGTCCCTCTGCAAAAGGTTCGATGTAATCTAGTCCTTGGCTTTGTAGTATACGTTGACCATCTGCAGATAGCAAGAATGTTACAAATGACACAGCTCCTGCTAAATTGCTAACAGTAGCTTCTGGTATAGTCACTGAAAAATATATAGGCTCACCATAGACTGTCTTATTTGTAGCTAAAGTATATGAGGCTTTTTTGTAAAAATCAGAAAATGCTGGATTTCCTAAGTTTATTTGAGAGGGTAGTGTGATATAAGGTAGACCTTTGGCTATAGCTTCATTTTTGTAAGCAGCTATTGCATCTAATTGACCGGTTTCCAAAGTAGTTGTAAGAGTTTCTTCTGGGAATATTTGTTTTGGGTTTCTATCTTGTCCTAAAATCTTCTGCTTGATATTCTGATCTTTGTAGTACAAATCGGCCAGCTTGGCGGCTATAACCATGCAGTATCCTTTTGGATCTAGTTCTGGATCGGTTCTTCCAAACTTGAAACCTGGCTGTGATAGAATCTGATACCATGGTGTTTGTCCATTCTTTGCTTTATCCAAATCAATATGGAATTTGCTAGTAGGTGAATATGCGATTACCATTTCAGCAGATCCGAACTTTACTAACCATTGTGCAAGAGGTTGTTGTTGCCGCTGCCGTTGTTGGTTACCAATATCAGCATTGTTATTGAGAAGTTTCATAATCGGAATTGTTCCTGCACTAACAAAAACATCCGGTCTTCTTTGACCATCAATTATCATGTTAGCTATTTGAACAGATCCTCTTGCTTCTCCTACATATGTATAACCTGTCTTCTTTTCAAATGATGGTCCTGAGCTTTCCTCAAATGTCTTTATTAGAGAAGCAGCAAACATCACAAAGATTTTTCCTTTATTTTGTGAAGTTTGCTGGCCACTTGAAACTATTGCTATGTCATTGGTAGATATAGAGAAAACAATAGCAAAACTCAAGAAAGCAAAAAGAATGAACTTAACGTGATTTGGAATTTGCAAAACCAATCAAGTCCTCCTAAACATTATTTGTCTAATTGTGTATATACAAACCTATCAGCTCGTCTTTTTACTTTTACTACTCTGAAGTGAGTAAGAGTTTTTGCCCACTATATTTAAACATTCGTATGACATCAAGTGTTGGAGATAAAAATATCCTAGAAACTCTAAAGAAACAACCCAAAATTGTGGAAAAATTAGAAGAATTAATAATCTAGCCGACGTGCGATACGTCAGCCTTGTGCAGCCGTCGGTACGCGCTTCCTTGATGCAAATGAGATTCCATGGAATCTCATTACTAATTCATATCGCCAAATCCATTTTGAAGAACAAAGGATTCTAAAAAAAATGACTTTTTAGCTGGCTAGGTTGCTGTGTTACTATAGACATATGAAATATTGAATTATAGAATATGTACAAAGATGATTTATTCATCACTAAGCAAAGATTTATCTGATATTATGCTAAGCCTTATTCAGCATAAGAAGGAAGTAATCCTAATCTGCACAATGCACATTCCGGCCTGTTTTTACAGGTCAGGTCGGGCCAATTTTCCAGAATCTTATCATGAGCCGGATTGAACAACGCGAGATAGTGATGGTTCTTTAGTGACCAGCGTCTATACCATAATTGACATACATTAACCACCTAAATTACTATAATTTGATATAATGCAAATTCAGAAAAAGCTCATATAATAATCTTATATACGTGAATTAATGGATGGTACCATAATAATAAACGGTAATAA
>JBKPMK010000563.1:0-2824 GCA_046732115.1 Thermoproteota archaeon | reverse complement strand
CAATATCCTATTTCATTCCATAATCCCAGAATGGAATCTGGCTACATATGCTACAATATCAAGCATGGCAGTTGCAAAAGTGGTATGCAATATCCTTATTGGTGAAAAATAGACATAATAATAATAATAATGATTGAATAGATTGGGACGCATCAGTATAACAATTAGGCAAAAATCAATTCACAGTTGTTGTTTCCTCTCAATCTCGCATTCTAGCTGTTAAAGCCATAGTTGGTCTGATAACTGTGCTATAGCTCCATCAAAACCTGATGTAAATTCTTGTAGTGCATCTGGTATATTTGGTATAGGTGCTTCTTCAGGTACTCCATCAACCAATAGGCACAATCATTTTAAGAAATTTTTTATTGGGTTTTTATTACTTTCAGAGCCATACCATGATGCTCAATTAACTTTTGTTTTTGCTGGTCTGATAAGCTGTCAAAATCATTTTGATGATATAAACAAAATCCTTTCAAAGCAATACCATCTTCAAATCTAGTTGGCAATGATGATTCATAATCAACAAGTTCATCATACTTTAAATTGTGAGTAAAAGCGCCCATATCACCTAGAATTGAAACCCCCCTCTTTCCTATTCGCTTAGCATAATCTACCAAGTCCATATTAAAAGACTTGGTATCTATCTCCTTATCACCAAAATACTCCTCTAAAGCGTCAACAATGATAAGAGACTCTTCCTTTTCATATTCAGATATACTATTCATACCATGATTGTATTTCTCAGAAAGTACTTGTCTGGTAGAATCAGTAGTTTCATAAAAAGGAGTTATTAGAACAGTTTCATTATTATCTTCAATTTGCTTATGTATATAGTTAGAATAAAGCTCCCTAAGAGTACCTAAATCTGGATATATTATCATGTAATGAGCACCATATTCTGATTGGTTTATTTGCTCTAAAGCATCATTGAGGTGATAATTGCTTATACCCTTGTCCTCCACCATTATTGCAGCATCTGCCCACCGAAAATGATACATAAATAATATAAGTATTGCAGGAAATATTTCTAGCAGTTTATTGAGAATCTATACTGATTTTCTCTACTACATTATTTAACTGCTGTATGTGAAATGGCTTTTGAAGAAAGGCATCTACCTTGATATCTGGTAGCATATTGTGAAATTCCTTTTCTGGGATTTCAAAAGCACTCACCATCTTACCAGCAACCAATACCTCTTGTCACATTATCTGAATTAATCCCAGGCAAGTATGTTTCTACAACTGCTAGAGTTGTTTTTGTTAGGACTGCAGAAAGACAGGATGCGCTTGGCACCAAAACAATTTTTTCTGGAATACTAGAAGAGCAGAGAAGATGGGATTTGATTTGCAGCTTGAGAAAATCTGTATCAGCAGTAGCTATAGAAAAACTACATACTTTGACCAATTCGGGTTTGCAGGATTAATAGAGCGAGCGAGATTTGGTTTTCTTCCTTTGGATAAAGCTGCCAAATACAGTATAAACCGTCTAATTGATAGCAGAAACTGCTTTGAATTAATCCAACAAGGGTTTGTTATTCCTTCCAAGACTCATAGTATCGATAACAATCATGAGTATATTAGAACTGTAGAGCAAATAGTTTCTGGCGACAAGGGGAGTATGATTATTTCCCCTCAAATAGGGCTACACGAAGATGTTTTGGCACTGGATTACAATAGCGAATATGCAAATTTAATTGTGAACCATAATTTGAGCTATGAAACGGTTGGCTGCAAAGCTGTAAACCAACAAAACAAGGGTTTACTCCCAACGGTAGTAGAACGATATCTCAAAAGGCGAATTTATTTCAAAAAGTTGTTAAAAAAGACTAGTACAATATCATATGGAGTAATAATACCTGTTCCATTTCAATTCGTATGCTCGACATTATCAAATTGATTCTTGAACCAATCTAGAGTCTCATTATCAAATATGCAAAATTCTATAATATCTAATGATGAAATAGTATTATTAGTGCTGATATTATCTTGAAGAAAGGTTTTAGCTTCTTCAACAAGTATCTTTGCACATCTATCTTTAGGAAAACCAAATATTCCAGAACTTATTGCTGGCATTGAAATGCTTTTAAAGCCTCTTTCTGACGCTAGTAAAAGGCTACTCCTAATTGCTTTTCGTAGTTTGTAATCTTCATTTCCTTCGCCCATCCTTGGTCCTACAGTATGGATAACTGCTTTACAAGGTAACTTTCCTGCTGTAGTACATACCGATGAACCAACTGAAACAATACCCGTCTTTGCAACTATCTTGTCGCTTTCTTCCTGAATGATTCTCCCACCCTTTCTTACAATGGCAGCTGCAACACCTCCACCATGTTTTAGATAAGAATTTGCAGCATTTACTATTGCATCCACATGTCTATCTGTTATATCACCATTGACAAGCTTTATGACCTTACTATTGCCTAAATACAGCTGACATTCCAAGCTCATTGCACTGTTGTAGTCATATAGCATTATGACTAGATAATGTTACTAAAAATCTCTATTTTTACATTTTCATATTATTAGAATATTCTCTTAATTCAAATGGAGTAACCGCATGAACATATGAAAATGAAATATTGCATAAATGACAGTATAATTCACGATAATGATAGTGTTTGTACTTAATAGTTGATGATAGTACTACGTATCTGGATTTATGACAAGTAGGACAGCCACATAATTTTCTATTTAGCTTTGTTTTGTTGTTATTGTTTTTGCTGTGGTCTACTCGCATTATAATTGCTTGATAAATTGTAGCTATTCATTTAAGCGAATGCGATAATTGTACAATCTATTAGCTTAGCAAATATCCTTAGTTACT
>JBKPMK010000562.1:0-1352 GCA_046732115.1 Thermoproteota archaeon | reverse complement strand
GATATGTTAGAATAATGAATAAAAGCTCTAATGCTATAGATCCATAAATCAATTTCGGATTTCCAAATGGAATTGCAATTAAGCCTATTATTGAAATGCATAGCAGAGTAATGACTGTAGCCCTATGGTAGTTCATATTGTAGTAAAATAGCAAATTAAGAAATAAAACTTTCTTCTGATGGTTTAGGTGTTAGAATATATTTGTAATTGGTATACAATGATACCTGGCTCTATTTGTATTTGTAAATACGTTAGAATGAAATTTCAACCAATTCTTTTTTTGAGGACAGAATATCGCTTGAAAATCAAGACTATTTGAGGAATATGACTTGATTATAGGTATTTTGTATACCAAAGAAAGTGAACACTAGTGAGGTCATCAGAAGGATACTACATACAAAGGGTAGTTTTATAATAATTCCTGCATGAATTTGGAAAATTATTCGCCAAATTAGTTTATTATAATGTTGTTATAGCCTCAATTTAGAATTATAGAAGTTGTAAGTACTAATGAGTAGACTTTACATGTTATATTTGGTTAGTATGGTTGCATCTGTCTTCCAATGATAGCGACCAGGAGTCCGATGCCACGGGCGATCCCAAACTCTACCACTACCATGGCCACTAATCAAAATCCGTCCAGTTCAGGCGATATAACATTTTACTTGTTCACTGTAAAACACGACTGACTAAATGAAACTAAACTAGGATTTCCATCAGATACATTTTACCAAATGTGCTGATTGCCACTAAGGGCGATAATATAACTATACATTTCTACAACCTTGAAACAACAGACAAGCATACATTTACAATAGGAGTATCATATAACGTTGGTGAGTACATAGTACCTCATCATATTGAAACACTTACATTTAAGACAAATCAAGAAGGAATTTTTCGATTCTATCTACTTACCGTCGACTAATGATGGCGGGATAATTTACAATGCTAGAGCCCATCTACCTTAGAAAAGGTCCTTCTCCTGTACTCTAACTGGGCTCGACTAACCGAAATGTTGCTTACAAATAATGGGAATAGATAAAGCCCTTATACAACAATTTTATTGATTGAAAATACAACAGTATGACAGGCAGCCAAAAACAACAGCAAATTATTTAAAACATAAACCGACCGATTCTCGAAGATATGTGGCTTTCTATCCAGGACTGACATTTAGGATCCAGACAGCCCCCGTAGTTTGCCCTTACCGTCACAGAGTTGGACTCCTCGCCAATCGTTTGGAATCAGCGACTACCTATTTCTCTATGATGACAGCCATACATTTCCTAGGACATCGTGGGCCTTTACCCACAATGCAGATCTGTATGATGGATCATTCCTCTCTTTCG
>JBKPMK010000561.1:0-17792 GCA_046732115.1 Thermoproteota archaeon | reverse complement strand
TATTACTGCAAATAACTCTATGTAAAAATGGTGAATTTCTGATGTCATCCAAGTATTGGGATTAATAGATAGGATTGCTATTATTGAAAGAGGAACTGAAGGTACGAGTGTATATTTAATTAGGATTTCATATTTAGAATGCAATAAGGATTTGGATTTCTCTGACAATGATGATGAGTTCATCTCATAGCCTTTGCCATTAGTTATTAATCTGAGTTAACATGGTTATCTAAGACTAAATCCGATTGGTAGTACGTAACAATAAGTAAGTAATAAAAAATCTCTTGTAAAGGAATATGTGTACGTTATAGAGCATCAAACAATTATGCCAATGGACAGAAACGTTGTCAACTACAAATAAATCAATGTTACCTTCATCAAGCTTTTGCCTTTTCAGAACTGAGAATTGATGGGAGTTCAAATCATAAATTGAGGAACCAATGTCAATGACAGGTACAATAGTTGACTATGCTGAGAATCAGAATATTGATTTAATTGTAGTTGGCAGCAATGGTAGATCAGGCTTCAAAAAGTTGTTACTTGGAAGCGTCGTTTCTATCATAGTTATATATGTCACCTGTCCTGTACTGGTAATAAAGTAAAATAGATAAAATAAATATTTATAATATATTTGTTCATTGGCTAACAATTTTCATAATACATTTTCGTTACTATTGAGTCGCAAGTTGTCGGATTGATAAGCTATTCATAATACATTATCCACCACGTAGAAAAAACGTCTTAAAAGCTAAAATACCTGGCTATAGAATAAATTGGCACGAACCACACGAGTTTTTTAAGAACAATTGCTTTGCTTATGATTTTGGTTTTTGTTTCATCTGCAGTTACAACTATAGTTTCAGTATCTGCACAATCTGGACATCAACAACAACACTATATGGTTGTTGCAAAAAAGATGGATGAAAAAGGAGCAGTAGCATCAGCCTTAACGTTATCACGCAGGAACATTGATGACAATAACATTAAAGATAAGTTTGCTAGCAGCGATAATAGTAATAGTAGCAGTCCTTCTAAAGGTCTGCTACTATCATGTCCTGATGGCTCCGAACTTGTAAAAGGTAAATGTGTTTGTCCTGATGGTTCGTCTCCTAAGAAAAACAAATGCTCAATACAACCAAATCCAAAGCCAATAGAATGTCCAGATGGCTCATCAATGGTTGATGGCAAATGCCAATGTCCAGATAATTCAGAGATATCAAATGGTAAATGTGTTTGTCCTCCCGACAATTCTTCGCTGATTAATGGTAAATGTCCAAAACCTTCTCCACCTGGTTCCTTAACATTTTTGAGCGTTGTCAAGAAGGTAACTAACAATGGCATCGGTGACAAAAAGCCATCAGACTTTACCATTACTGTTACAGGCAATAATCCATCACCTAGCTCATTTTCTGGTTCTTCTAGTGGTACTTCTGTTACATTAAGAGCTGGTAGCTATAAAGTTGCTGAAGATAATAGTATACCACGTTATACCACTAGCTATTCTTCAGGCTGCTCTGGTACGGCTAAAGGCGGTCATATACAATGTACTATAACTAACGAATACCGCTCACTTCCAATAACTGCAAAACTGATTGTCACTAAAAAAGTAATCAGCAATGGCATCGGTGACAAAAAGCCATCAGACTTTACCATTACTGTTACAGGCAATAATCCATCACCTAGCTCATTTTCTGGTTCTTCTAGTGGTACTTCTGTTATATTAAGAGCTGGTAGCTATAAGGCAATCGAAACGGAACGACCATCTGGCTATACCACTAGCTATTCTTCAGGCTGCTCTGGTACGATAGATGCAGGCCAGACTGAGGATTGCACTATAACAAATGAAGCCAATAAATCGCCTCAACCAACGCCGCTTATCAGCACTATCAGGGGATTTTCAGGTCCTTTAGGTCTTACGTATGACTCAAACAACAAGTATGTTTATGTGACTAATTATGGTGATAGTAGCGGCAGAAGTAATAGTAATAGTAATAGTAATAATGCAAACGCTAACAAGGTGTCCATAATAGATACTTCTACAGACAAATTTATTGACACTGTATCAGTAGGCAAGAAGCCTCTGGCCATAACATATAACCCTAGCAATAATAATATCTATGTAGCCAACACATTTTCAGATACAGTATCAGTTATAGACACATTAAGGAATAACAATATTATTTCAAATATTAATGTTGGTCATTTTCCTGGTAACAGTTCTAGCGGTTTTGCATACAACCTGAGGAATGGCAACATATATGTAGCTAATATAGGTTCAGACAGCGTATCTGAAATAGACCGTTCAACAAATGCCGCGGTGAACACTTTCAAACAGCTTTTCAATCCTGCGGGCATAGCATATGATCCTGTTAATGGTCATGTATATGTTACAAACAAGGAGGCAAACACGGTATCAGTTATAGACACATTGAGGAATAACAAAGTGATTGCATCTATACCAGTAGATAAATCTCCTTCTGCGATTATTTTTGACTCTGTTAATGGTCATGTATATGTAGCAAATACTGGATCTGATAATTCTAAAGATACTTTATCTGTCATAGATACTTCGACGAATAAGGTGGTTGCAACCATACCAGTAGGCAATGGACCTAATGGAATTACCCTTGATTCTAGCAGTGGAAGGATATATGTAACTAATACCTTTTCCAATAATGTCTCTGTAATAGACGACTCCAAAAACAAGGTTATTACAACTATAACGGTCGGTACCAATCCTTATGGCATTGTTTATAATACTTCAAACCATCACGTATACGTAGCCAACCATGGTTCAAATAGCATCTCTGTAATTCATCCTTGATATGATAACAACAAAAACAAATTGCTTGTTATGCAAATTCATAACTGTTGTAGTCAATTATCATGAACGTTCGCATTCCGGATTTCTTGGGTCTCATCTCATTCAGCATGTAATAATCCATACGAATACGAGTATGAGCTGCGGAACGAAGCACAAAGAAGCTGCATGTCCTAAATGCGGCTCAAAGATGAAAAGAGTTGGATCTTAAATCAGTTGTTTTTGCAATAAACCTTCACAATCCGCTATTCTGTTAACATTTTGATAGATTTTGGTTCTAAGAGCACTATGAATCCACGAGTAAAGATACCTCCAGCAGTTATCTTTATGAGTTGCAGACCAATTTTATCTAATTCATTTATAAAATGCTGGTTCATGAATGTTGTTCTTAACAAGAGTCGTCTTGTTTCATTCTCTATATCTAGGCTTTTGATATCAATGCCTATCATCTCTATTTTCTTACGCCAAGTAGCGAATTCCTCTACGTCTTGGTGATGCTCTTTCTCTTCCTTTCGTTCTGATTTTTCATTATCAGCCATTGCACAATCAGTGTTTAGTATGGTGAATTCTTCCATTTTAATTTAGTTTGGATGGCATGTGATTTAATGTACAAAATATTGAAATGTTGCGGCTTGACATTTTTAATATTATAGATAGAAGTAGAAAAATGAGTATCAGGGATGGTTTGCTAAGCTTAAAGCGAGGGCTTGTATTGATTAATTATAATCATTACCAGTCTTACTATACTTCTGATGTATAGATATCAGTCGGTTTATGTCGTCTTCCCCATCGGATGGATTGGATTGTTTTGCAAGTTTTAGAACATCTCTTATATCCTTGCTTCCAGATTTCCACACTGACGAGGCTATTTGTATTACTGCGTTCTGATTCAGTTTTCTAATTAACCTCATTGCTATTCCTTCCAATTCCTCATAGGTGTATTCTGGAATTTCGAAAACTGTGAACCTACTAATCAAAGGTTTGCTGAGGCTGCTTTGTCTTTATTTTGGGATTTGAATGCAATAAACCATGAAGTTACCTTGCTAAAAATAAGATGGAAGCCTTATAATACAAAGACTGGTGGCGGAGTCTCTATTTATACATTTTCCTGATCTTCATTCCAGATTGAAGCAATCGCTAAATAATAAGAGATCGTGATAATAACTTTTCTATTATAAAATTAGGATCCTTCTAATACATCTTTATATGCTCGTTTTTAACATTGATGCTTGAGACAGATAAAAAATGCCAGAGCAAGTATCATCACAACCAAGAACAAGAACAAAACATCTATCTGTTAAACAGCATCAGCAGTAACAGGAAACAGCAAGAGCATAATGTCAATGATCCCCTGCTTGATAGAAAAATAGACGGCGTTGCTGGTGGGTTGGCTCCATGTTATTCTAATTTGCTTCACAAAAGGAAAATGTGTTGACTATAATATCCTATATTACTTCAATGCGGACAGAAGTTAACCTCTCAGATCATTATAGGATGGACATTATCAGAGTGCTGGTTATATTCTCAGAATACTTTCAAAATCAATTATCCTTCAAACATATTACTCGTGATAACCTGTTAGGATATCTTGACAGTTTTCGCAAGCCAGAAAATGCCGATCCTTTACACAAATGGATTGGCACATATAATACAAACAGGATCCATCTAGCCAGGTTCTTTAAATGGCTATACTCACCTGACATTGAGCCAGATAAGAGACCTAGACCACCCATAATAAATAATATTAGCGGTGTACGATTTTTTGATAATACTAGGTTACCGAGTGCGATACCTATTCTTATTCTATTTCTCTTAGAAATTATCGCCAAAATTTCTGGTCTGCTCATCGACCTGCTCCTGTGGGTTTATTTTTTGCTCACGAACATGTTCCCACTTATGAGTTCTATGGTCTATCTTTTTATCGTGTTCTTCTCTCACGTGGTGTAATCTATCCTTTTCATGAATGAATTCTTTCCCACAGTCATGGCATCTTACAATAGGATGATGGTGAACATGTCTTGCGTGAGCTATAAGTTCATCGTATTTTTCAAACTTCTGACCGCATTGATCACATATATTGTCGTTTTTTTTTCTATGAAATATTACATTAGAGAGCCAATATGACATTAGTATCTGTATAGGGAACTAATAGGTACTATTAAAGCAATTAGTAAATAAGAGAACCAATAGTGATAATAAGCTACAAGAGAAATTCCTACCGCATTATTGTCTTAGAAAATATAGTAAAGTCTCTTCAATATACTACCTCTTTATTTACCTTTACTGGTACACCGATACCAAAGTAACAAGTATACTGACGATACTTAATAACTAACTACCCATTATGGCTTCTGATGTTAGCTTGTACATGCCATATATACCATAAGGGATATATGGTGTAGATTAATTGGTTTCTTAGTTGCAATTTGTTCTCTCTATAGCAGCAAAAAGCAAAAGCAAAACTGTGCTAATATAATTTTTGAAAAATTGTCACTCATTTGAAGCATCTATTTGTTACCTTAGCAATTAAAGCTGAATGAAAGTTATCATTACACCTTGCTTCTATCTAATATAACTAGTATGAAAACAAGAGCAACAAGTAGATCTCAAATATATAACACTAGACATAAAGTCGTACGAACGTCTAAAGCGGTTCTCAGTGTATGGAGGAGATTCATTTTCAATTGCATCAATAGGTGGGCCTGCGAATTGATGTGCACCTTCACCTGACTTCCAAAATCACCAGGTAGATTATTATCTTTGACAGAATGATTCGAGTCTGTCATACTTTGTCTTTGTCATTCAGCAACGTTTGATGATTGTAGCTAAGATGAAAATGGATTATAAATCTCCACGCTAGCAGAGTTTTGATTTACGACATATATCTTGTCAGCAGGATCTGCTGCAATGCCTCCAGGAGTATTCACAGGCCACTTTGTAATGAACTTTCCATTGCTGTCGAATTTCTGAATACGGTTATTTTCAGCAAAATCTCCGACATACACATTGCCAGCAGAATCTACTGCTATACCACCTGGATTTATGAATTGACCATCTCCCAAACCCGTAGAACCCCAAGAAGTTATAAAAGTGCCATTGCTTGTAAATTTCTGTATTCCGTTTTGTGCATTGCCAAAATCGCTAACATAAACATTGCCTGATCGATCTATTGCAATATCTAGTGGTTGAGAGAATTTGCCAAGACCAGAACCCCTTGAGCCCAATTTTCAATCATTGAATATTGTTGTTCTGCAGCTGCGTAAGCAGATGAAGCACTATTAGCAGTGAAAAAAAAGAGAGAAAGAAAAAGGTGCAATAAAATATATTTATTTTCCTTCTACTTTCTTACGACAACATATTGTGCAATAGTACCGTATATTGGTGTGTTACCAAAATGACTCATTGTCTTTGCTGGGTCTACCCAAATGCTTACTATATTATTGTTCAGAGTTCTGATACTTATAGGTACATCATTAACTGGTCCTTCTTTCATTGTTATTGTGGCAGTTCCATTGTATACACTTATATTTTCACTTGGCATAGACATACCTGTCAACGTAAAATTAGATATCTGATGTTTGTGCAAAGCGCTTCCATTTAGCATTACCATACTAAATACTGCATTAAATGTTGCAGTTGGAAGATTACTTTTGCTAGTTGTTGTTGTATTGTTTGAGCTTGATGATGACATCATTCCAGCAGCGGAGGTCATGTTTGTTAAGCTACCTCTCCATAAACCAGCAACAAGCCATGTGGGTTTTCCATCCTTATCGTTTTGTAAACTTGCAATTGTCCCCCTTGCATATAGTCCTGGTTGTATAATGTCGCTCTGACCGGGCATTCCACCAGGCTGCTGTGATGAATATGATGACTGTGGTGGAGCAGACATCATCATGCCACCACCCATATTCGTAGTTGCGGATAGTGGCGAAGCAAACATAATTGCTATACCTAACGTTAACGCTGCAGCCATTCCTAAAGTTAAGGAAGTCTTCTTAGAATACATTGTCATTATGTCAATTGTAGGGTGTCATATAATCTCTTGCCACCTTAGAAAAGAGAGCAGCACTACACAGGATCCATTAATTAGATATGTGATATACTATTCCGTAGGAAATTGGTCGGCGGGTGACTACTGCCAGAGAAAGGTTACTATTATCATATTTGTATGTGATAATTACGAACCTACATCATATCATAATGTCAATGACATCTACTGAACCTATTTGAGTATCTATCATCTTTCATTTCCTAAAAGATTGTTGATATACACTAAATACTAAGATTAGTAAATATATTCTCAAGAATTATGTTCCATTTTTAAGTATCGTAAGGGTAGTAAGGATGGTGTGATTGAAAATGTCTGGAAGAGTCGGTAAGCCATTTCATCTCCTTGTTTATGATTTTTATATTATACTTATTTTCTTTAGGTAAAGCATTCAATATCATATAGTATACCACAGGTGAATCATCCCCTACGTAAAAGGATTACTTGGTATGTATATGAAAACAATAGTTTCTTTCTAAGGACGACCTCGCTCTTCAACTATTGTGTCAAGCAGCCTTATAATATTTCTACTAATATCCAGTTGCCTTGAATTTTTGGGAGAAGATTTAAAATCCTATTAAATTGTTAATTGAAAGCAGTTTACGATTATGACAGTCATTGGTTGTGTTTTTGGTCTTTTTGCTATCGTTGCTTATTTTTATATCAATCATGTTATTATTTTCCTTATCTTCTTTACCATTTATGACTTCAATACACTTATCAAACCTCGGAAGAATCATTCTATCATATGACATGGAAGGTTTGTTATCGTTATTATTATGATGATGTGTCTTACTACCAAGTTCGTATGGTAATGACACAACAACTAGCATATCTTCTAATACTATTGGTTTTGTAATTGAGTTTACAATTTCATTTATCAAATTTTTTGATTCGTTAGCTTCAATTTGCGGGTCTCGAACAAACATGTCTAACAAATCAGAAACAACTACCATTTTAGCGTCATACTGTTGAATGATTTTTGGTAATTGGTTTATGATTACGTCTGCAAGCTGATAGACTGTAAAGCACCTAGTTATGATTGTATTATTTAAAGCCCTGCTTATAACATCACATCTACAATACTGCCTTGCAAAATTTACATACTGATAGAAATCTGTACTATTTCCTGCATCAACAAGTATTAAATTAGGCGTGTAAAAATATCTGCTTCTCTCTTGTTGATTCTTTTTTTTGATGGTGACGATAATAATGCGTTGACGCATAGTCTTGTGACTAATATTTGTGAGTATTTTCTATTGCCTACAATAGCTAGTCTGTCACCCGACGCAAGCTGTAACAATGAATCTATTTTTTCAATTCCAGTATCTAATAGCCCACGTTTTTTATTCAATTCTTCAAAAGCTGTCTTGAATTTGATTGATGATATCGATGAAATATACTGCCTCTTCTGTTGATCCAGCTGTGATTCTAATTCTGCTTCCACGGTATATTCTTGTACTAATTGGTACCGTATAGTACCTAATAAAGACAAGTCAGGGTTACCATGTAATGACATAGTTATCGAACAAAAGGATCTCTATTCCTCCAATCAGACAAAGGTCATTTCATATCAATCTACTATGATGCTAACTTGGTTGTTTGTTGTTGATATATTGAGAAAAATATCATTAATTACTGTTGAACATGTGATTTACTATTTTACTTAATTCAATATTTGGCAATTCTTGAAGTGGCTTGCTTTCTTTTTGTTCTTTTCTTTTTGCCCGCTCTAGTCTAGATAACTTGTCATATTGATAGGTTTTTACCTTGTAAAGATTACAATAAATAGTTTGTAACTAAAATTTAGAAAAACGATGATGTGGATGACGTTTCACATCTAATATAACTTGGCCTGTACATGCTATAGCCATGATACCAATAAGAACTGATGGTAGTATTAAAATGCCATCTGTTAGTACTGCACCAAGTACAAGCACAGCTGTAGCGGCTATGAAGCTATAGACTGCTGCTGTATATGTTGTTGATTTCTTTGATTTAGCTGATGATGAAACAGGACTTGTAGTAATTGCGGATGTCATTTGTATTACTCCTAGTGTAAGCAAACAGAGGAAAGTCGAAATACATAGAAGCCATTTCTCCGAAGGTGGCAAAGCTAATGCTTGATTACTTAAAACTACATGTTCTATACTAACCCCGAATGCAGTAAAGCCAATTATTAATGGAAAATGTATGTACAACCAAGTAACGTATATTCCAATTTGTCTATTTTCACGAAGGGCTCTTATTTCTGAACCATCGACAGTATCAAAATATACCCACCACAAACTAAATGCTATACCTAACCCAAGTCCTGCAGAAATTATAGAAGACGCAGTCCAATTATGAGCTGCAATTCCATCAACAATTCCTAGTATTGAGATCCCTAAAACAATTATTGTAAACGAGCCAAAACGCTCAGGTAAATGGTGGACATGTGGTGCAAATTGTACTGAAAGTTGTCTTGCAAACAACAAGGGGGTGCCTATATCAACTACGAGTCCGAAGACCCAGAAAATCAACCTAATCGGTGTAGGTACAAATATAGATGCAAACCATATTCCTGCTGCTATGGAAAATCCTATAGAATACCTTGTGGTAAGCTGGCGTGCAGCTGGAACATGTCTTCTAGTACGCAGATATTCTATTACCAAAATGGTACGCATTATCCCATAAGAGAGTGCAAACCAGACTGAATTCTTACCTAGTCCGTCTGGTACGCTTACTGCCATCAAAGCAGCCGCGGCAATCTGTAATAGCATTAAAAGTCTATGTGCCAAATCATCTGTCTCAAATCTTGTTGAATAAAATGTTACACCAACCCATGACCATACAACTGGAATAAAAAGGGATACAAAACTGAGAAATCCATACACAGACACATCTTGATTGAGATCTCGGCTCAGCTGAAATACAATGATAGCAACTATCAGATCGTAAAAGTTTTCTAACCATGTAACATGATGCTCTTTATAGCTTTCCAACTGTCACTTTGTAATATTTTTACATATATGACTATTCTTGCACATTTGGTAAAATAGGTACTCAGATGATTAAATAATGGAGGAGCCTTTGCTTCGGAGGCAAGACTGCGGCAAGTCCAAGGCCACCCTGTCCATCCCGTTATAGTGTTTCAACATATTGTATTCAGAATTCTCGGTTGTTTCAGCTGTGCGAATTATTGAATTTGCTGAAATGCTTCAAGGATCGATAAATGAGAAAATAAAAGAATGTAAAGACAGTATACATGAAGGTCACAATCCCAAATACAATAAGAGTCTAGAGGTTGAAATATACGCTTTGGAATGGGTTGCAAGGACAAAGACAACATCTAGCCATTAATAACCAAAGAAAAGACACAAAAATACGTATTTGACCGACTGCATTGGATGGCTTATTGATGTTTCTATCGACAATGATCATAGTATCTTGTGGATAAAGACAGAAGAGGATAGACAAATCCTTAAGCTGGGAGATTTCCTACCATCCAGGATTCTATGTATTACCTAGAAACGAATCTGATGTTGAAATTCGCTAAGAATCAATTATATTTATCTAGGAAACTGTACTCTAGAACTTTTGGATGCTGATGAAGTGTAGGAAGAGCCGTCTGAAGTGACAAAACTATCTCACAATGGGTGATGAGGATTATGAGTGCTGAAGCATCCTAATAAATAGTAGAAGCGTGTTTTACTATTTAGTATATAAATAGTTGCGTAAACCACAAACTTATATAAAAAATTTAGATATATACACCAAACCTATACTAATAGTGTAGCAAAATTATATACTTATACGCCTCAGTCAATTCTGTGGCTTTGAGTTATGAAGCATCCAGCAATCCCAACCTATAGGAGGGATAGCACTATCTCTACCTCTTTTCTTCCTTTCCATTTACATAGTTAGTCTAGTCCTGCTAACTTTTAAGGAGAAATTACCAGGACTTGATCAGCTGCACGATCAGTCAAATATATCGTTCCTTTAAAATCAACGTCAATATCTATGTTGTCATTTGAACCAGTAGGTGTATCAATAGACCACTTATTGATAAATTTACCATCGTTTGTAAATTCTTGTATACGACTATTGCCAGTGTACATAGACATTCCCCTGAGGAAACGTTACAGTCATACCAGTTGGGTTATAGAACTGACCATTACCGCTGCCGAGAGAACCCCATGTTTTAATTACTATATAAAAATCCGTATTAGTATTATACTTTGATTAACGACCATACATTAGTTTTGTTTGATTGATTCAGGATACTAGCCAGATATCGAGTATATGACTAACATCTAAACCATTCTTGTTAGCATATATCCTTGTGGCAAGCAGTTAAGTTAAATAAACATTAAACCATTATGATGCATTGATCTTACCTTGGACTGGGGTAATTCCAAAGTTTCATGATCATCCTTATCTCATTATCAGTCCTTTACGATAGCCATTGCCTAGACTATAGTTATATCTCTCAAATTGAGTTTAGAAAGCTTGAATGATGGCTATTGTTTCCCGGTTTGCTCTTCTTGCTCTTCTTCTAGCTGATCTTTATCTTCATCGTAGTCAGGTTCATTCGATTCTTTATCATCTTCACTGCTATTGCTGGAAAATGATTTTAGATTCTCTTTGTATTTGTATTTAGATTTATTAGAAGATACAAATGTAATAGCATCATCAATTACTGTAGCATTTGTAAGCAAATCGAGATTCATAGATAATGCTATTAGCTGCATTAGAAGCCTCGATCTTGTTTGGAGATTAGGAATTCTCGTCACTAGTCTTATTAGGGACTATACTTAAATTTACAATAGAAGCCATTTTTACCAGAATTATTCCATTCCATTCCATGGTCATTATAATTGTATTTGCTTTAACGTGCAACAGTCATATCAGCACCAGGCACTACCGAAAATGGTACATTAACTACAACTGAATCTCTGCTTTTGTCTCCTCCTGCAATTGCTTCCGTATCTAATTCTAATGCATCTTTTATTCTAAGCCATCTGCGTTTTCCCTCAATACCAAATTCTATAGGAACAGATTTTACCCCAAGCATTTCGCCAATAAAATTATGTGCCACAGCAAAAAATCCTCCTGCTTCTCCAGAATATATTTTCAGGATTAGATCTTTTTGTTCTTGTGTTGCTTTCTCGTCTATATACAGCGCTGCTTTCCATTTTGGCCCTGTAGCCATATTACCTGGAGTATTAAACAGAGCAACCACATTGAGATTGTTCAGATCTGTGTTTCCATAATTTCCCTTCTGTATATGCCATGCACATGTGACATGGCAGTCACCCTCATCAGGATCCAAAAGGTAAACACACGGGCACACTATATCACAATTACATCCTTCAAAATAATCTCCCTCAAGTTTCCACGACGGTGAAGATGATTTTCTTGCCATATCGTTTATATCAGCAGTCCTATTATTATCCGTGGCTACAGTTGTACTCATATATACATTATAAAATCAATGGGCTTGATATAAGGTTTATAACATAGATTGGAGTAGGTTTAGACATTTTCTGTTACATTATATACGTCATGAAAATAGCAAGTTCCTTTGTTTCTTCAATATTTCAAGTTAGGGTAGCAAGTAAACATCTTGGTATGTTTTATAGGCTGCAGATTCACACCTACAAAAGCTAAACTTGGGGGACTAAGTCAGGAACTAGAAAGATAGATGCTGCTGAGATACATGAATAATGATGCCAATCAAATTCCTGATGCAGTAATTTTATTATTATTATTATTATTATTATTCTTCTTCTACTGATTGTGGCTGTCTCTTTTCTTTTTCTTCTAATACTTGATCTGGATTTACATCAAGCTGTTCTGACTCACGTTGTTCTTTTTGTAATTCCTCCACAACCTCTGTTATTTTAGAGCGCTCTTTTGCCTCGTTACTAGTATTATTATTATCGTAGTCGTCAGGGTTTTCATTTTGGCTCGACAATATCGCAGTTAATTCAAGTTAACATATTAATGTAAATGATCTAAAAATTAAATTCATGTGTTAGTTTAATTAAACGATGTGAGTTACTCATATGCTGCTGAACATACATATCCATACATTATTCCACACTACATTACCATAACTCTCATAGAGTATCCTTGTCACTTGAGAATGTCAGTGTTTAAAAGTCAATAATCTTTCTATACTTCATGGCGATACCACAGCAAGTCTTAATCTTAGGAGCAGGTTTTGGAGGGCTGACGTCAGCGAACTTAATACGAAAGAACCTCTCACAGGAAGAATGTCAAATTACAGTCATTGACAAAAACCAGTATTTTATGATGGGACTTGTAAATTTATGGATACTTAGTGGAAGTAGAAAATTGGATAATTCACAAGTTGCTTTGAATAAGCTAGAAGCTAAAGGAATTAAATTCTTGAATGATGAAATAACAAGTATAGATCTCAATGAAAATAGCATTACTACCAAAGCTAACCATACTAGATTAGAATACGACTATTTGATCATAGCATTAGGCGCAGAACTTGCCCCAGAACGAATCATTGGCTTTGAGGATCATGGTGAAAGTTGTTTTAATATATATGATTCAAAACAGGTTCCACGTCTGCGAGAAAAATTGCTTTCTGTGAATGGTGGTCGTATAGCAGTCTGTATAACGGATGTACCATACAAATGCCCACCGGCCCCATTTGAGGTGTCATTATTGATCAATGATATCTTGATTAAGAACGGAACAAGAGATCTCGTTGATTTGGACATGTACGTGCCAACACCAATTGCGTTACCTGTAGCTGGACCAACCATGAGTCAAGATGTTGTCAACTTACTCAATGATAACCACATCAATTTCCATCCTCTACACAAAATAAAAAAAGTATTGGATAAAAAAACAATAGAATTTGAAAATGGCAGCAAGGTAAACTATGATGTGTTAGTGATAGTTCCTCCACATCGAGTTCCTCAAGTTATCAAGAATTCTGATCTGTTATTAGAAGGTGGGGATCAATGTTGGATCAATGTTGACAAATTTACTCTTAGAACAAAATACAAAAATGTCTTTGCGTTAGGCGACGTAACTGAAATTAGACTTGACCAAACCACAATCATTCCCAAAGCTGGAATATTTGCAGAGGGTGAAGCAAAGGTAGTCAGCCAGCAAATTATCGATGAAATTAAAAATAACAATAGCAACAAAACACTTAAGTTCGATGGAAAAGGATTTTGCTTTATGGAGATAGGAAATAAAAAAGCTGGATATATTGATGCTGATTTTTATAATGAAGCAGGTCCTACTACAAGGCTTGATCCACCGTCAGATGAGTTCTATCAAAAGAAACTTGATTTTGAAAGAAGTAGATTAAACGAATGGTTGATGTTATGATAATATGTTTATTTTGCGCTAATGGAACAAGCAGATCAACCTTTCTATCTACCATGCCATACGAATTAAACATCTGTAAACCCACATGGTTTTTGGATGGTAATCTTTGTATAACAATACAAGTATGAGTGCAATCAACATCATCGCTGTCATCCAACCGTTAAACTTTACACAGACAAAATGGAACAAACATAAATGCAATATCAACAACATCTGCAACTGTGACCATTCCTATCTGTTGATGGAGTTGTACCAGGATTGTGCCTTGACAAAACCACCGGACAAATCATCATCCCTGACTTAATAGCCACTCTTATACCATCAGACATAGTTATGAAGGCAGATACGTGACACGAAATAACAGAAGGTGCTGCGGACAAAGACAACAACAATTCTATTTATTTAGCTAAGCAGTGTGTATATTATTAATCATAAAAAAGGTTAACTAAACATACTATGATTATCACTAGCAGTTTATATACAAATGAGAAAATATCAACCAGTATGGGTGATAAGCAAAGGTATCATCTTGCAATAGGCCAAGGATGGCTTTATGATATAGCATAAACCAAATCAGAATGACATCAGCATGAGAAGTTACATTGTAATTTAGTTTAAGAATAGTTTGTGAACATTCTCTTTCGTGATATGAAGTTTGTACACTTCACCATCCTTTAATATAAAGACTTGATCATGCATCTCAAATAATTCAATCATGTGCTTTATATCCGAATTTAACAAATTTTCCGTCTTATAGTTACAGTACACCAAACCAGATAGCCTATTGTTATCATAAACTTGTTCTACAGTCATTGCTTGTTTTAATGAACTTTTAGCAATATCATTTATTAGAAAATCCATACAACATAGTTGTTTGTTATTAGCACCGTCTGAAAGATTTGTCATAACTTGTCTGCAATATTTTGTGATATCTTTCTCGTTTATTCTTCTATGTGGTTGTTGTTGCTTTGCTAGATGAATGTCACCTGTATAATAATATGGCATAGCAGTACCATTATACCATTCCAATTTGGATAGGAGTTCAGTCTCAGAGCTACCTGGCGGTCCACAGAAACATCTAAACAAATCACTCTCCTTAGCCAGCCTATCCATCGATTTCAGCAGACCTATCATAGATTCGTCATCGGAATAAATTACCAAGTAATGCTTTCTGGGAATTTCTTCTTGGTGTTTCAACCACTTATCTACAGCATCTTTAACGATGGAATTAATGGAAACGCCCTTCTGGCTTGCTAATCTTCCTAGATTATCATGAACCTGATCATCAAATCCTCTAACTAATAAATCATGTGTCATATTCATACTGCTTGTTCATTTTATTTAAACGTAGTGATATCTTGATATCAAATCGATAGAGTTATATACTGATATCGTGATATCATGCACAATGGAAATACCTGAAATGATAGGACGGATTTCATTGGGCTTCGTCCCAATGAACGTAGTGCTTGAAGTAGGAAGTCGTCAACTAGCAATGAGAATACCTTCAAAACCATTATTGAATTTGAGGAGTGAAAAATAGATGCCCAAGTTCCTTGATGTCCATAGTTTGAAAGACTTGGATGAAAGAACATTAAGAAAAACCCAAGATGCTCCTAAAGATGAATTTGGTGTAACGCATGACAATGTACTCTATAACAGAGAAGAAGACAGGTTTTATTGTCTCCTAGATGCTCCAAGTAAAGAAGCAGTACTAAAGCACTTTGACCTATTACAAAGGCAATCGCTAATTCAGCCATTATGCATTATATCCTCTCCCTTAAGATATACCGTATACGGTAGATTACTATAGTCATTTTTACTTAGTTAATATTTTATAGTTACGATTCATTAGTAACTTAGATGACTCTTTGACAACACAAGCGCCGCGTAATGCAATCAGCGAAAGGACTGAGGTATTGCATGGTGAGCAAAATGTAGTAAATACTGTATTACAATTTACCTCCAAAGCAAAGAGTAGAATCGATGCATGTGTGGACTACACAAGACCAGCATTAGCTGTCGAAGTTGAGCAACTAAGGGAGGCATTTCTTGATGCCAAGAGAAGAGGGGTTAGATTAAGATATGTTACTGAAATTACTGATGGTAATGTGGGGTATTGTAAAGAATTACTAAAAATGGTAGATGAGCTTCGTCATTTAGATGGAATTAAAGGTAATTTCTACATAAGCGAGACAGAATACATAGCTCCTGCGATTTTCCATGAGAAAGGAAAGCCGGCATCCTGGATTATCTACAGCAATGTAAAGGAAATTGTAGAATATCAGCGACAATTTGTGTTTGATAGTTTTTGGAGTAGGACAATACCAGCTGAGCAGAAGATTAAGGAGATAGAGGAAGGGATAACACATTATGAAACCAAAGTGTTGGAAAATAAAAAGGACATCTTTAACCATATAAAATCTGTGCTTGACAAAGCAAATGAAAGATCAGTTGTTTCTTCAATCGGCGCAATGCAATTAGTTTATAATAATTTCTTTGAAGAGTACAAATCAATAATCGATAAGCAAAGAAGAACAAGGGGAGGAGGTAAAGGCATACGTTGCATTACTTCTATAGACAAGGATGGCATACAGATAGTTAAAGTATTTCTAAATGCAGGTATACAAGTAAGACACATCAAAAACCTAACAGCTATGAATTTTGCTGTTGATGACCGGAATTTTTATGCGACTATAGACAAGATGGAAAATGGCAAGATTATGAAAAGCCTTTTGACTAGTAATGAACCAGCTTATATTTCACATTACAATTCTATATTTGAAGAATTATGGAAGAATGGAGTTGATGCTGTACGACGAATAGAGGATATTAAAGCAGGAGTAGACTTGGATGCTATCGAAGTTATCCCGAGTTCGGCTAGAGCACAGGAGCTATATTTGGATATTGTCAAGTCCGCTTCAGAAGAAGTATTATGGATATTTCCTACTATCAATGCTTTTGTCCGTCAAGAAAAGATAGGAGCAATACAATTAGCAAAAGAGGCAGCCAGAAAAAGATATGTTAGGATCAGAATATTAATACCGCATAACAGCTTAATTGAACAAAAAATACGACAGCTAAAACAACATTGTTATCCCAACAATATAATAGATGCCAGATATATCACGCAGATGTCCGAGACCAAAGCCACTATATTAGTTATCGATAGAAAAGCTTCACTAGTGATGGAGATAACGGATGATTCAAAGACAACTTTTGTTGGGGCTATAGGATTATCGACCTACTCTAATAGCAAAGCCGGAGTTTCATCTTATGTTGCCATATTTGAAAATCTGTGGAAACAATCAGAATTGTATGAACAATTAAAGATACATGATAAGATGCAAGAAGAGTTTATCAATATAGCAGCTCATGAATTACGTACTCCTATTCAGCCTATACTTTCATTAACTCAAGTTATTCGTTCTAATGAAAAAGATGTAGAACAATGTCGATTACTAGATGTCACAATTAGAAATGCAATGAGATTGCGAAAACTTACAGACGACATATTGGATGTTACAAGGATTGAGAGTCAATCGTTAGATCTCAATAAAG
>JBKPMK010000560.1:0-3722 GCA_046732115.1 Thermoproteota archaeon | reverse complement strand
TCTTGTTTTATTTTGGAGGGCTAATGCTTGGTATTTCTGATACTCTAGGAATAATTAGTGCAATTCAATCAATCCTTTTTGGATTTCTTTTATTAGTACTTCTTGCTGATGAGGCAGATAACGCCTTTGCGGACGTCTATTCAGCTGCGGTTTCTACACAGAGCATATTTAGAAAAATAAAACATCACCATTTAATAATTGGCTTCATCACGCTAAGTGTTATTCTTGCAATGACTATCTCAATTGCGGATTATGAAACATTTATTCTTTTAATTGGAGCAGTTTTTGTTCCATTATTTGGAGTTGTTTTATCTGACTACTATATTATCAAGCAAAGAAAATATGAGTATTCTATGATGTACGATGAAAATGCATTGAAAATCGGCTTTCCTGCAATAATTGCATGGTCTCTGGGAGTATTTGCGTATTATATTTTGTCTTCACTTTCTCCAATTTATATCCCTAACTGGCCTGCTATAGGAGCAACTATTCCAAGTTTTATTGTATCTTCGTTGGTTTACATTATCGTAATTAAGATTAGACAGCGAGGTTTTTTGCTAAAGAAAACTTAGTGTATGATATCTGCATTCGCTGCTTTGTATAAAAGCCACCTTATTATCTTCTTGATAACATATAAGCCAGAAATGCCGGCCATTGCATGATAACTGAAAGTGTGTTGGTAGTTACTTCGCCTACCTAACCTTTTTCGCTCTAATGTTTGTACGTTTCATACATTAGTAACAACGCATGGGATGATTAACACATACTTTTCATACTATCATTGGTAAGAGAAAATTTTTAAACCCTGAAAACTAATGGAGTACCATTCGTTCAAACAAAAGTATTCACAATGAAATATCACAAATTTAACGTAGGGGAAGATATGACATGTTTGCTCTTCATTCCTACCTCAAATCAAAGAAAAAACAGACTTACGTGGTGAACCCATATAGGTCAAAAATGCTAGAATCTGGCTTCTTTGAGAACCAGGTTTGGGGTGCATTACACAAAGTTTGGAAAGGTTACGTAATCGCCAAAAATAAAGATGAATATGAAAAAATGGGGAGCTATGCATGTATTATTCAAGAGTGTCAGTATGACTTGCGACTAACAGTTAGTTCATTTCATGAGATAGGCAAGTCCTTAGCCTTTTACTCTTTGCGTGCTGTGCAAACTGCAGAGAACAACAATCACGCTCGTTATCGATAAGTTATTCTAACTCCTATAGTTATTTCTGAATAGTTCCAACTGTATCTGGTTAACTATGGTATTGTTGCCTTGCAATGAATTAATACTATAATTTCTGTAAATATAGCATAAATTATAATATCTTTATAGATTAGACAATACTAAATGATGTTACCTTCGGAAGCTAAACTTTCAGTAGTAGATCTTCAAGCGCAATATTTTACCGAGAACGGTACAATCAAGGCTGTCGATCATATTAGCTTTACAATAAATGAATATGAATCATTGGGTATTGCTGGAGAGTCAGCCTGTGGCAAGAGCAGTCTCGGTGCCGCTATTTTAAGGATAATGCAGCCACCAGGCAAGGTAATTGGAGGAAATATCCTACTAGACGGTAATGATATTGCAAGACTTTCTGATACTGAATTCAACAAAAGAATCCGCTGGAAAAAAATATCCATGGTTTTTCAAGGAGCCATGAACTCACTTGATCCTGTTTATACAATTGGCAATCAATTGAAAGAAATTTTGGAACAACATAGCTTCAAAGGTCGCATTGATGATAAAATTTCAGAATCTCTAGAACAAGTTGGACTCGATCAATCTGTATCGAAGAAATATCCCCATGAATTGAGTGGTGGAATGAAACAACGTGTAGTCATAGCTATGGCTTTGTTGCTTGAACCTGATGTAGTAATAGCTGACGAACCAACTACCGCATTAGATGTTCTTGTTCAAGCACAAATAATCAATCTGTTGAAGAAATTGAAAAAGGAAAAAGGAATGACGATAATCATTATAACACATGACATGGCGATTATTTCAGAAATTGCAGACAAGATCGGTATAATGTATGCAGGTCAAATAGTGGAATTTGGAAGTGCCAGTGAGATTTACAAAGATCCAAAGCATCCGTATACTCAAGCATTGATCTCGGCTATTCCTAAATTACGTTCTGCCAATAAGCAGATACATTTTATCAAGGGTAATCCTCCAGATATGCTGAATTTACCATCTGGATGCAGGTTTTATGCACGATGTCCTCATGCAATGGATATTTGTAAAGAGGATCCGCCTATAGTAAGAACTAAAACAGGTTACACGTTGTGCTGGCTTTACAAATAATCATGGGACAAGATTTGTAAAATATACATACTCTTCCCAGGCTCTAAGTGCTACCACCGCTATCTCAACTATTAACAGATGGATTATCAGAGACACTCTCGTCAGATTATACCTTGCAAATTCAGTCTGATTTAGAAATTATTAAATTTTACAGTATCAGAATAGAAAGGTAGAAATTTATCTGCACTGTTTAACTTATTTTGATATATATATGCCTATTACGGACACTGTAAAGAAACAGATTGCCCAGCAACGCAGACTGTATTTTAAGATCTGCTTCAAATGCGGAGCAAAGAACCCTATCTCTTCTGAAAGATGCAGAAAATGCCATAGCAATCACATGAGACTTAAGAATAGAACACTTGGTGTCAAAAAATAATTCATAATTTTGAATGTTGTTCTTGATTCCAGTTCAACCTTGCAGATATTGCAATATTAATAGCTTATTGCTATTTATTTCTGTATCTGCAAAACATTCCAAGTAAAATTTGTGATATGACAATTATGTATATGGTAATTTTGATAATTGAAGTTGTAAACAAGAAATAATAATATTTGTTGGCAGCTAACGGCTAAATTCCAGAAGTGAATGTTGTAGCCATAAGAAATTGAGAAACATATAGAGTTTCAGGGGTATACTAATATGAATAGGAAAGGTTAAATTCGGTTCGATTTATTTGATATTGATTAGGATTTAGAGATTTATGAAATATCCAAAGATTGTTCTTACTGCAGATCGTACTTTAATGTCAATTTATAGAGGGATCTCTCTGGCATCGTTTTTCGGATGCGCTCCTGCGCTTGATTTAAACAGGAAGAAGGCATCACTTTTGTATCGCGTTTTAGGCAATCAGGTCACGCCTAGGCCACTATTTGACTTTATCTGTAACCCTATTGATCACGCAAATGGCATTGCTAAATATGCGCCTTATGGTCTGAGGAAAGTGGAAGCGGCTCTATTAAGGGACGGTTATAGCAAAGACGAGGTAGTAGTAGCTCATCCAGACTATATTGAACGGTTTATTGGCCCCGAGACTCAAGTAGTAGGAACCTATGAGATGGATCCTCTTGGTATGGGACCAGTAACTATGACCTTTACATATGGTCGCAAACAAATGTCGTACGATGAATTTTATTGCAGGGAGTTACATCATAGGATTAATGCAGCCAAAATAAGAAGTGGAAGCAAGGCAAAAGTGATTGCTGGTGCGTCTGGAACATGGCAGTACAATTACGATCCTGCAAAAATTGAAGAGTATGGTATATACGGAATTGTAGAGGGAGATCTAGGTGGCATTGGTCCTGAAATCGATGGTGCAGGTAGAATGTTCTTTGATTCACTGATTAATGGAGAAATGGAAACAGCAAACCCATTTAAGAAAACCAAATTTAAGGTAGATATTAAGGAA
>JBKPMK010000559.1:0-4020 GCA_046732115.1 Thermoproteota archaeon | reverse complement strand
CTATAGAAACCTATAACAGGCTGGCAGAAAAATATAGAATGACTGATTTAGTTACACATGAAATGTTTGAAGAGCTTTTGGAAGACGAGGTTGGTGACGAAGAAGAATGGGAGAAGCTTGCTGGAATATGGAAGTAGATTGAACACAACTATTCACAACCAAGAGGAAAAAATGCACTAAGATATCTAAACTTCCGTTTATTCGAACATTTCTTGGAGTTTTCCCTTAAATCCAACTGTTGTTAATTATATGTGATGTTATATGAAATTGCTAATACCAGACTTAAATCTGAAGTTTGAAATTATTTATTCGTACTACGAGATGAAATTTTCTTCTGGTCTACCATTGGTAGCTTATTGTAATATTTTTTGTTGCGAACATAATTGAAGTTATACATATGGTCAGAAACAGATCTAATACCCTGAAATATGTATATGCTTTACTATACTCTCTTAATAATTAAACAATATCTTATTCCACAAGATAGCTCTCCGGGTTTTATAAGACTGGGCTGAAAGCCCGAGTAATGTAAAACAACAACACGGGGGCAATGATTGCCCTTCCTTAAGAAATAGCTACGTTAAAGACGAGAATATCATCCAATCACCTCATTTATTGCGTAAGCAACTAATCTTTAACTTCCATCAATCAAACCATCTATCTCTATCATTGAGTTATCAGCTGACATGATTTGGTACCTCATCTTCCACTTTTCCCTAAATAGCCACTATCAAATAACGTCCTAGCCATAGCGAAATCCGTTCTTTAACAAATTTGTGATATCCACAAGAGTTTGACTATTGCCATATCAGGATTGCAGTTATAATCATTCACTATTGCTACTGCAGGTGTTATAATTGCACTTGTAGTTCTGGATTTATTTACTACTCGTCAGATTTTGTATTTTAATAATACCTCACAAATCGTACTTTTTATACTGTGCTGTAATTGGGTATGGGATTGGATCTTGGATTCTTCTAGGATTCACAACGTATATTACCAAAGATCTGAGGGCCAAATCTAAGCTCATCAAGATTATGCATATTGCGGTTGTACTAGTTCAGTTCACCCTGTTGGGGATCTTGCTTTACATCTTGTATAATAATCTCACATATTGTCAAGGGTACTTCAGTTTATGTAATGGAACAAAATTTTTGACTTCTTCTAATGCAACCGGTTCAATAACAGCAACTATTCTTTTAGGAACACTTGCGTGGAAATTCTTATCAATGTATAATTCAAACAAGAGAAACTTTTTACTTTTGCTTTATGGGCTGGCAGCAGCGGCACTTGCCATATCTGTAGCATGAGATGCTTTTGATAAACTATTACTAGCTCAAGTAGTACAAGAAAAATCACCGGCCGGAGCGATCCCTCAATCATCTTTTATTTATGAAACTTTTGAAAAATATCATGGGGAGATAGAGTACAAAGTTGTAAATCCTCAGGTTACGACGCTATATGTAGTACCCTCATCACTCTTGGATCTTTACAACCAAATTATCTATTGGACTTCGCTTTTACCATACATACTAACATGGGCAGGTACTGCCCTTCTGTTGGGTTACTATTATAAGAGAACAGGAAAGCTTGACCTAAAGTTTTGGGTTATCCTTGCTATTCCTTTGGTATTGTATTTGGTGGGAAGCGGCCTAATATTCTCATTGCCATCAGATATTCCATACCGCTTCTATTTTAGACAGCTTACAGAAGATATATTAGACGTTTCAAGAATTGAAAGTAACTCTCTTCGGCTGAAGAAAGAACACTTCAATTTAAGTGAGATGGTATTAAATTGCATTTCAGATTTTAGAAATCAGATTAAAAAAGAAAATAGAGATAGCAATTTAGACTTAAAAGCATTATTTAGCCTGCATGGAGGTACGAAGAAGAATGAGAAGGTAGCGAACGAAGACATAGTTATAAAGGCTGATCGAAATAGACTTTACCAGGTCATTTCAAACCTTCTCAGTAATGCTATAAAATTCACAAAAGAAGGTATTACATCTGTAAGCATAGAAAGACGAAAAGGAGGAGGGCGAGTCACGACGAATACAGACTACAATTACAGGACGAGAAACGATGGCGATGCCGGTAATGATATAGTATACAGGCGTTGGCATAGATCCTGAAATATTACCAAGATTATTTACAAAATTCACCACTAAATCAGAAACAGGGGGCACTGGATTAGGACTGTTCATATCAAAAAGCATTGTTGAAGTTCATGGTGGCAAAATATGGGCCCAGAACAATTCTGACGGTAAAGGGTGTAGCTTCTATATTAGTTTGCCATTAGACACATAGATCTGGAGAGTATGTCTGTTGGGTATCCATAGGTTATTATATCTTATATTGCAATGGTAAATGGCGAAAAACGAAACGAATACTAGAACTAAAACGATCACTGTATCTATGGTTATAATTGCCGCATCGATAATAATTAGCTTTATAGGAATTTTCGCAAAGTAAGATAATAACAAATAATAAATTCTAACATCACCACATTCCATCCCGTCTCCTAGTGCCAAATAAAATTCTGCAACATCTAAGGAAATGCTGCTACTTTCGAAGCTTGATTGAAGTTATGGTAAAATAAGAATATGACAGCAAATCTAATACTTGTATGCATGGTGAAGATAGGAACTCTCTTTGATGTTTAGGTCATACTGGCTCGAGTTTATTCAGAGCAGAAACAGAATCAATTACTATCTCGTCTTTTATATTCATTATACAACTAGAACACAACCAATTTGTTGTTTGTTATCCACTAATTTATTTAGCATTGACAATATGCATTTAGCATGTTAATTAAGCAAGTTCTTAAGTAAGGTATGCCGTAATAGCAAGTAACAATGATAAATTATGGTAATTCCCAAGGAAGATATGGCAATATCAGTAATCCCAAAAACGGCCATGAGAGAGTCGTAGAAGATAGAGACAATAGCAAACACCTTCAGGTATTCATGAATGGTAGCTGGAGGCATAGTCACAAATGCAGAGATTCTACAAATAAGGAGTGTAGGATAAAGTAGCATTATGGTAGCAGAGTACTGTATGCATTATTAGAATTAGCCCGTTAGGGTCACCTAATGTTCATATTCGGTTTGGTCGACGAGATTTTATGAATATGTTTCAGGAACAATTATTCGATGGTTATAAAATTTCATATTAGTGTATATGTGTTTAGACTAGAGATTTGTATCCGTGTTCGATATTTTAGATTTTAGATGTATAGGTTGATGGTCGATATGTTATTATGGTTCTTCTAGTTCTTGCTTTATTATTTTAGCTAGTAAGTCTATTGAGATTGGTTTATCAGCGAAGCATTTTAACGCCAGTTTGGGAAATGCCATTCTAAATTCGTCATTGTAATATTCAATTGCAGTCAGAAAACACACCTTAACTTTATTATCTAGCTCCTTTATTTTCTTATACAGCTCAAAACCATTCATTTTCGGCATTTTTATGTCTATGATCAAAATATCATATACATCAGCTCTAAATTTTTCTAATGCCAATACGGGATCATTGTATGAATCAACTTCAAATCCGTTGTTTTTTAGTCCTTTTTTTATGACTGAAGTAATATCTCGTTCATCGTCTACTACCAAGATTTTGTAGGTGCGTTTGTTGTTATTGTTATCTTTAGTAGTAGCCGCTGCTCCTGTCGCTATTGCTATTTTGGATCTACCGTCATTGTTACTATTAATACTACTATCTCGATTAGCATTCAAATTTGGCAGGACTATTGTATGCTATCCATCTTTGCTTTTTAATTGTTTCATTCACAAACTTCAATTGTCGTATTTATCATTTTTAAAATCCATTAGCATAGGGGCAAGGGACAGAGAACAACGAAAAGATCTATCTGGAGTAGTACACGCTAAGAACGACACAATATAAGCTTGTAAACAAGAGATGCTATAGCTATATATCTATAGCAAGATTAATGTAACCGTGATTAATTTTTAATGGTAAATAACATAAACAAATTGGATTGGATCTTTGTATATCCAC
>JBKPMK010000558.1:0-3231 GCA_046732115.1 Thermoproteota archaeon | reverse complement strand
TCTCTTCTCCATTGCACTTGCTCATTTTTTTCCTGTTCCATGTCGGAGCTGGAATGTTCCGTTTCCTATGCATGATTTTAATAGGGTGTTCCACTTTCATGCTTGACGGTATAATCTACGTACTAAGCTTTATCATTTTGTACTCTATTCCAAGAACGTGTCACTATGACAACCACCACCCACCTTCAGTTCTAAACTGATTAACTAGTTTGCAATTATTGTTATTATTTTTCTACGCAAGAATATGAAGGATAAAAATTATTACTGTTTAGTAGAAGGTTATTTTAGACTTGTCTGCTTGCTCATAACTTGAGATCTGACCGAGGCCAGAGATTGGTCAATTTGATATACTGCCAGCTTGTCTTTTCCAAGTAAATCAAACTTTTGGAGAATTGTATGAAATAATGTTTCCTCTTCTGTTTGTTCACTTATAAACCACTGTAAGAATGAGTATGTAGAGCGATCTTTTTCTTTTTCAGCCATATCAACTACCTCATAAATAGCCTTGGTTACAGCTTGCTCGCCCTTTAGGCCAAATTGGAAAGTAGATTCCAGAGATTCGAAACTACTTGGAGGTTTTTCAATTGCTGGAATTATCGCCTCTGCTCCAACACCATTAAGATAATGGATAAGCTTTAGCATATGTCCATTTTCTTCTGCAGCTTGTTCAAAGAAGAAGGTGGCGCTTCCATCATATCCGATTCTCTCACACCATGATCCGATTGCAATGTATGCATTTGCAGATGATGCCTCATAGGAAATTTGATCATTAATTGCTTTTGCCATTTCCGTTGATATTCGCATCATAGTGTCAAGGTTTTTTGATTATCTATATATTTTGCTTCAAGTCACCTGCTTTCGCAGTTGATAAAACAAGGAGACTGATATTAATTCATAGACCTAGACCGCATATCGAATACAGAGATGTACACAAACAAGAATGATGACTGATGATATATATCCTAAAACTATAATCCATAAAGCTAGAGTAGCTAGGCTAGCAACAGTTGATTTAGAATGCATGCCACATTTGGTACCAGTTGTATTTGTATTTGATAATGATCGTGATTTTTACTTTATACCAATAGATGAGAAGACTAAGCGATCCAGACCTGAAAATCTAAAAAGAGTAAGGAACATAAAAGAAAATCCAAATGTTGCATTATTGATAGATGATTACAATGAGGACTGGACAAAACTTTATTTCATTATGATTCAAGGAAAGGCTTCTATAATAGGAGGTAAAAAATTAGATGAAAATGAAATGCCATTATTAGAAAAAGCTCACAAATTACTGCGCAATAAATATCCTCAGTACCTGAAAATCGGTGTTGGGGAATATGTTATAATGATAATGCCACAAAAAGTGATAGCTTGGAAGAATGATAAGTAAATGGCTAGTTAATATCCATATACATATCCATATGTTTATTATCTAGCAAACTTGGCAAGCTGTTTTGTTATATCTAACATCTTGTCAAGATCTCTTCCTGTAGGAATAAAGTTATATCCAAATACAATATGATCTACACCAATCTGTTTTATTCTCTCCACATCACTTCCTACCTGATCAATTGTTCCAGTTAATGGGAATCTTTGGCCTTCATTTGTTGTCGCTGATTGGTTTACTGAATCAATGTCTACGTTAGGATATGTCAGAAGAATAACTCTAAACCTATTTGGATCCTTGTTTGCTTTCTTTGCTATATTCTGTATAGTCTTTATAGTATTATCAAGGTATTCAAGAGGTCCACCGATAAGACCTAGCCAGCCATTTGTGTCATAATTTACAATTCTTGAATACGTATTTGGGCTAAATCCTCCCATGTAAATTGGAATATGCGGCTTTTGAATAGGTTTAGGTCCTATTTTTGATGCAGGTATATTGTAAAACTTACCTTTAAACTCAACAACTTCGTCTATCCATATTTTTTTTAGTGCTTGAAGAAACTCACCGGCTCTCATACCTTTGTCTTTAAAGGGTATATTAGATGCATGGTATTCATCCTTTGACCATCCAATACCAAGTCCACAAATAGCTCTTCCTTCTGATAAAACATCAAGTGTTGCAAATCGTCTTGCCAATACTACAGGATTATGAAATAACATATCTATTACAGACGTTCCTAATGCAATTTTGTTTGTATTTGCAGCTACATAGGTGAGTGTTTCTAATGGATCTAGTATTATTTGATATTCATTAGGAAGGCTTCCATCTGGTGTGGCAGGATATGGTGTTTGTGGATTTATAGGCCAGAGAAGTCTTTCGAAGACCCATAATGAATCAAAGCCTTCGCTTTCAGCATTCTGTGCTATATGTATTATATTTCCTCTTGTAGCCTGCTGACCAGCTTGTGGTAACGTAATACCTACTTTCAAGGCATTTTCAGCTTCTATTACTTCTTCTATTTAAAAGATAGTATCTATAGTATGGCATTAAATAATAGTTTCAGGTTCACTAATTGCGTATCTTTGAATAGCTCCATTGCACTTTAGCCTGCTCGCGTAGATATTGCACATCAGAAGTAATGGAAGTCCTTGATATTTGCAGCTCTCGTGCTATCTCCCCATGATTCATACCTCTAGCTTTCAATTCAACAACCTTTGCTCTACGTCACTCTAACTATTCAATTTTTGTGCTCAAAGTTCAGAAATTTCCTTCGTAAATATTTAGGTGTTCAGATTTAGCTTTATCGGATACGATTAATAAAACGAATGGCCATGACAAAGTGCTCATGGTACTAGAAACTACAAACGTAGCAAAATTCAAAAGTAGAACCCCTAAAGCATTAATACATCTGGCTTTTTTGGAAGCCAAGATGCTGGTAAAACCTACTCTTGAAGAAGATGAGAATATAGCTTATGTACCTCATTTTTCATTTGATAATCCTGATGAGATACTATTTGATGAATTGTGGAGTGACAAAAAAGCAATAGATAACCATTTGAGACAACCATACATGAAGGATCTTTTGCCAAAGATACAGCATCTGTTAGCCAAGCCGCTTATACTGAAAACATATTCAGAGGTTAAAGTTAGTAATGAATGACGCACAATAGCATAATTTGCACACAAATATCTCACTCGAGGTAATTTAGATTTTAGTTCAAGGTTTTTATGCGTATTTTGAGCTGTTGTAGTGGGTTTTATCTACTAACATGAAAACGACCTTATTATGTGACAAATGCAAAAGAAATGAAGTTCAAATCTATAATGATTGCTGTAACTGC
>JBKPMK010000557.1:0-1742 GCA_046732115.1 Thermoproteota archaeon | reverse complement strand
CATATGCTCCGTGACCCATAACTTCCTTGATAGTCGCAATAACAATGTCGCCTTCTTCAGGAAGTTTTCTAATCTCGGTAGTAACCATTTGTAAAGGTACAACCGTACAATCGTCATACTTTAAGGTTGCCCTATAACATTACTAGATATTGTCTTGTGCATTTTAGATTATAGATGGGGTCTACAGATCGGATAGACATCTACGGTTAAAGCAGCTGTAATCTATGTAGCAAAATAATGACTCTAAATATATGCAAGTGATTTTATGGTTATAAAGTCAGATATATTATATTTTATATTTTAAAAAGATGGGGCTACAATAACTGTTATTATATATTTAATCTAGTAATTTGATTTTAGTTCTTAAGGAATCATATCTTGTCTAATAGTCGATTCCTTTTTTCGCTTTAATGCCCAATTTGTAAGGATGTTTAATTTCCTTCATCTCTGTTACCAGATCGGCTATAGCAATGATCTCGGCTGGAGCATAATTTCCTGTTAGAACTAGCGTAGTTTTTCCAGGCTTTTCCTTCACAATATCAATTACACTCTGAACTGATATTAAATTTAGTCGCATAGCATAGTTTATTTCATCTAATATCATGACATCGTACATTTTCGACATGAGTCTTTTCCTAGCTAATGCAAGTGCCTCTTGAGCTGCATTTTGGTGTTCTTGTATAGGATGGTCATCATCAATAATTCCGACAAATCCTTTACCCGCAACGATCATTTCGAATTCAGGTTCTAATCTCTTTGAACTACTAAGTTCTCCATAATACCACTCCCCCTTGATAAACTGAATCATTCCAACTCTGTAACCATGACCTATTGATCTCAGAACAATTCCTAATGCAGCAGTAGTTTTGCCTTTACCTTTTCCTGTGTAAACAATAACTAGACCATTATCTAAAGACATATTGATGATAGTGTACCTATGAGTATATACCTTGTACGAGTTTATATTTACCATATTTTATTTGTACTCATTATTAACATTATCACGTTATATCAACACTATATGAAAATGTTCTTACTATATGAGGACTTTTATAATATGCTTTAAAGTACTATGCATTCTGTGACTGTGATAGCCTACTATTCGCATAGGTTTTATTCACTATGCTGTTGGTTAATCCACATTCTTTGCATTTGAACACTGTCGCTTACCAGGTTCTAGATGTGGTAACATCTCTGAGCCGCAACAAGCACATTTCATGAAGTTCACTTTAAATTATAGAATGCCATATATAATTGCATATCTGATTCAGTAGATAGCGAGTTGCATTTGAGCAAAGGCAAACAGGATATTAACAACAAATCAAGTTTTTGATAAAGAAAATGACAGGAAAATAGAGAATTTCAGATAGCTTGATTATAAGTGAAACATTATAGATTATAAGGCTTGACAATAATTCAAAAATAGATGCAAGTAAAATCTGGCTTCACTGGAACTTGTATCTCCTTTGTCTCAACCTTGAAGCCTGTTTTTGCATTTATCAAGTATTGCTTTTCCTTTACATGTCACTAAAAAGTGCTATTGTCAATAACACCGATTTAGCGCTTAAATGCTATAATCCTTATTTAACATAATTCTCATGTAGTGTTGCAGGATAGTGATATAAGAAATTTGGGTAGAAAAACTAGAGAAATAGTAAAAGCTAACATTACTGATGTCATTCAGGATCTAAACAAAGCATATGCAGATGAATGGCTTGCCCATTACCAGTATTGGTTAACTG
>JBKPMK010000556.1:0-3262 GCA_046732115.1 Thermoproteota archaeon | reverse complement strand
CGGACCTACTGCATTTTTTATCAAGAAACACACAGATATTGGAGGAATTACCGATATAGAAGTTGGTCCTGATGGTTATTTGTATGTTCTTACATTCCGTCAAACAGAAGGAGCAATATTTAGGATTGTTCCTAAGTAATTGATGAGAAAAAAGGCGATAGATAAAGAGTGCAATAAAGAAAGGAAATTATATTATTAATCTATCTTCTTTTTTTTCTTTTCTTTTTGCTTTACTTTCATAAGCAGATTTATTTATAAGTATGAAAATGACTATTATGCGAATGCCAATGTCATCTAGCTACCCAAAATTAACGTCATCATCATTATCTGTATTAGGAGGATTAATAATAATGGCTACATTGTTTGTTTTCGTTGTTGTTCTTACCACCAATTCAACAACAACCATAGTAACACCAGCAAAAGCACAAAAAGGTGAATTCAATGTATACAAGTTTGACAATAATGGTAACTTCATTTTAGGCTGGGGTTCCACTGGTCCTGGTCCTGGACAGTTTTACCACGCTCATGGTATTGCGATCGATCCTTCTTCAGGAGATGTGTATGTGTCTGATCAGGGCAATTTTAATAGCGAAGTGTCTCATCCCGATGCAGTACCAGGAATATCAAAGTTTACATCTGATGGCAAATTTATTACAAAATGGGGATCAGAGGGCACAGGTGATGGACAATTTACACGAATAGAGGATATAGCCGTTGATCCTTCTTCAGGAGATGTGTACGTTGCCGAATTAGGAAATGGTCGAATATCAAAGTTTACATCTGATGGCAAATTTATTACAAAATGGTCTAGTACTGCTAACAATAATGATCCGGCTACTTCCGCTGCCGCGGTCACTACCACTACCGCCACCACTACTAATAACACTCTCATTATGCCATGGGGAGTAGTAGTAGATTCTTCAGGAAATGTTTTGGTAGATGACAAAGGCAGGAATATGGCCTTCAAGTTTACAAATGATGGCAAATATCTCCAAACACTAGTCCAAACAGGACCAGCTGATGGACAATTACAGCATCCTCATGGTATTGCACTTGATTCCTCAGGTAATTTCTATATTGCTGATCAGGTACATGCAAATGTACAAAAGTTTTCTCCTGATGGCAAATTACTCCAAAAGTTCGCTTCTGGAGGCAAAGGTAAAGGTCCAGTCTTGAACATTCCTCACGGAGTGGCAGTTGACTCTTCAGGTAACATATTTGTGGCCGATTCAGGAAATCATTATGTTAAAAAGTTTGCCCCAGATGGTACATTTATCAAAAGTTGGGGTAAATTCACAAGCCCGCATGATGTTGAAATTGATGCTTCTGGTAATGTGTATTTGATAAATACAACAACTGATTAGGCATTACTGTTCATATTTTCATTTCTACAAATGGCTCTAGTAACAATATGGCATAATCGCATGACATCAATAATCCCATTACCAGTTGTAGTCACTATGATAATAATAACAATACTAATAATAATTGCTAAGATTGAAATTATTACTTATTATGCTATTAATTCCAGTCATTTAGCTTACGCCCATAATTTTGTTCCAAATGCAGCAGCATCTTTTCTTACCAAGATTAATCAAATTAGAGTACAAACTCAACTAGTAGAAAATGATATTCCATTGAATCCTTCACTGGCTAAGCGACATGCAGAAATAGCTTCTGAACTCTTCGACAATAATACTCAACATGACCTATATTATAATGCAGAAGGAAATAATGGAGTGGCACAAAAGATATCAGATGAAATTCTATTTGCACTAAGCAATTTGCGAAAAGCAGTTGTCAATATATCAACTCCATCATCATTAAATCAACAGCAACAAACTACTGCTACTACTACTACATCTAATAGCGTAATTAAGCAGACTAAAGAGATAGTTAGTAGTATAAATGATATTTTAGACAAGGCTCTTTCTTTAAGGATAAACAAAAATGACTTGACTAATCCCACAGTGTATGCTCTTGTCATTGCTGATATTACAGAAAAAATATATAATGATTATTCCTATGCATATGGAATAAAACCTGTTAATTTTTCAGGACCTCCTTCTTCCTATTCTTCTTATATGATGATGAATAATACGAGTGGCACAGGGACGGGAACGTTGACTATGGGCGGCGGTGGCAACGCTAGTAGTAGCACTACTTCTAATAACAGCACCAAGAGTCATTTACCTATGACAGGAAATAACATCAACGGTACTCTAGTGAATATCACTGCATATCAACAAGCACAAGGCTTAGCTTCTAAGGCACAAGAGATATTTGATACTAACCTAAAACCTGCATCTTCAGTTACTAAATCTTATTCTTTATCTTCTACCAATACCTCATTCTCCTCTACCAACACCGATAATACTATTGCTGATATTAGTAAAATCGCAAATAACCTAATACATTTGAAGAATGCAATAGATAATAAAACTCCAATTACAGATGTTATTAAAATTGTATATGGTGATATACATCCTGCTTTACTAGCATCTTATAATTTGCTTGTTAGATATGCTGTATGGACAGACACGTCAAATAATATTAAAATCCAGTTTTCCTATTCGCCAGAAAGCCCAACAACCGATGACACAATTCAATTGCACTTCAATATACAGGATTTACAATCGGGAAGGAATTTAAAAGACCTTATTGCCTACGTGACGGTAAATAATGACCCTCTATACAAGTTTAATAAGATTGCAGTTACTGACGGTAACTTTTCTGTAAAATGTCCATCTCTTGACGCGGGTATTCATCAAGTCATTTTAAAAATAAACTCAGAAAGTTATTCACTAGCATTGGCATCATTTAACATCTCTGTATTAGGCGGCCCATCCACAAGCGAATGAGAAGGAGGGATAACTATAGCTCTTCTGCATGTATCTGGTAATGGTCTAACGGATAACAACTGTGACAAGACACGAATACTCATGATAAAAACAAATACATTGCCTATATTAACTACTCTTTACGTATAGACTTTTGCTATTTGTATCATATCCAAGGTCAGCCATAGTTATTACCTTAAATCCATTGTCATACAGATATCTCATCTCAGCATCAAATAGATTCACAGTAGTATCAATAGGTCTGTTGCTTTTGCTTAAATCAGGATAATTAACAAGGATGTGATATACAATTATAGGGATTGCGCGTACTATTCCATCCTTATTATAATTATACTGGCTATTAACAGCTGAAACGAACTTTTGAAACATCTGTGCATTGTCATACTCAAAGCGAAACTTAT
>JBKPMK010000555.1:0-2354 GCA_046732115.1 Thermoproteota archaeon | reverse complement strand
GGTAAATGACACTTGTATTGCATTTGACGATATGAAAGAAAAAACAGGCATAATTAATATGAAATCCCTTTCAGCAGCGATAGGTACATCAGGAATCTGTGGAATGTTTACATCTGAAGAGAAGACAAATGAAGTAATTTCATACGGTAGAGAAGAAAGTAACACAATTAAGGATGAAATTAATACTGCAGAAGATGGGGATATTATCGTTCTTGGAAGCCCGCAGCTCGGGATAAATGAAATAAATTTTCTTTCAAAGCTAGTGGAGAGTAAAAGATTTCTAAAACGTTGTATGATTTTCTGTCCTAGGGCAGTTTATAATCAGGCTGCAAATACCGGTTTAATTGATAAGATACAGAAATCAGGAGTGGAATTCATATGCGATTCATGTACTTGCCTTACCCCTCTCATTACCAGAAATGATTTTGATTCAGTAATTACCAATAGTATAAAGGGTGCATACTATCTGAATCATTCCAATAGAATTGGAGTTGCTCTTAAAGATATGAACTCAATTGTAAAAGAATATACAGATTAGTGATGGTGGTGGTAGTATGCATACGGTGCTTAATTGTAGAAAAATTGTACCAGGAATTGGCATAAGCAAAGCACTTGTTACGAATAATGTTATTAACTTCCTTGCAATGGTAGATACCAAATCAGCTACTATAATAGACAAGCATCATGAATTATATGGCAAATCAATCAAAGATATCATTTTGGTATTTCCAAATGCAATCGGAAGTAGTGTCGGTGCATATGCTATATATTCATTAAAGATAAACCGAGTGGCGCCCAGTGCTATAATATGTATAAACAATGCTGATATAATTACAGCTTCTGGCTGTGCAATTTCAGACATACCCCTTGTGGATATGTTAGAAAAACCGTCATCGTTTATCTTGGAATCTGAAATGGAAATCCGCGTTGATGCAGATAAAGAATCAGTAACAATCAAAACAGTTTAATTTTGAATGTCACAAATATTTAATTATCTCGGTGCTGGCATTTGATGGGCGAACTGACCGCTTCCATTGCGGAATGACGACCAAAGTCCACGCACCGAGATTTTGATCAAATTAGATAATTTGTATGCTTTGCGGTATTAATTAGCTATATGATATTATTGTCGGATTGAGGCGCCCTTACTATCAAAACAAAGATGATGACGCTGCTTTGTATATCAAATAGGTAAGTATTGATTTGGCTAGCCAAGAGTAGCATATTAGATCAAAATTAGAGAAATAATGATAAGTCTAAGCGCACTCATATATTCAGGAATTGCGCAGTAATTCTCTATATATAATATCTTGTTCCGCAGACGATTGGCCATCAATCATATAGATTTGTATCATAAGCACATGTGTCTTTAGTTAGTATGATTTGGTAACGATTCAGGCATCGAAGGTGGATGATCATATAATGAATAGCACTACTAATTCTGCAAAAGCAGATTTCACAAGGCTTTTATAGTGAGTTATATGATCATAATCATTTGGCAAATTTCTGTCCAGAATGTGGTGGAAAATTAGAATTTGATTCTATTAGCAAGAATTTTGTATGCAAAAGCTGTGGGCTCTTTGCTTCAAGAGAGAAAATAGAAGAACTACGTGAAAGCGGAGAAACTGAGTATAAGGATAAGAGAAGCTTACAGCATGATGCTTATTTGGAATGGTGGCAGACTTCCAAGAAGGACAAACAAAAAGCAACTGGTTGAAGCAACATAACAGTGTCATATCATTGGTCATATGAAGTACATTATGGAAATAATATGAAGACAGACAGATAGAGAGAGATTATTTGAGTTAATCTGCTTCTGTTGAACACAATTATAAAATAGACGTGGATTTAATCAATAAAATATTAAGCTATTCAGCAATAGGTAAAACTGCTTTTATATAACAATATTAATTCTTTAACCAAAATAAAAAACACTGCATTCATGGTTAATTTGTTTATTCGTATTTACTTGGGAATTTCAGTTTCGATCTCTCTTCCATATGCCTGTTTAAATTCTCTTGGTTTAGAATCTTTGAAAACATCTTTACTACAATATTTCATGGAATACGCAGCCATCATATCCAAAATAGGCTGTAGTGCTAGGCCCTTTTCTGTTGGATAGTATTCTATTCTCACTGGACTTTGATTATAGTATACCTTACGCTTTATTAGTCCCATTTTCTCCATCTCTTTAAGTCTTGCTGATAAAGTCTTTGGATTACTCTCTTCAATGGAATTTAATAATTGGTTGAACCTATTCTGGTTACCATTTATCATATTTCTTAGGATTAGAATTGTAAATTTTTTACCAATGATTTTGAAAGTGTTATTAATTGGACAGCATTTCATTTCTG
>JBKPMK010000554.1:0-3928 GCA_046732115.1 Thermoproteota archaeon | reverse complement strand
CCCATTTGAGCTTTCGAGCCCTTGCAGCAAAAGGTTCCATCCATGACGACATCGGTCCAAGGGTGCAGTGAACATAAGTCCTGGGAACAGAAGCTGTTTTTGCTGGATCATCAGGACTGGGTGGAGGATCTTCATAAGTACTATATGGATGAGCGGTTAATCTTTCTTTTACCCATTGGGACATTTTGGGATCAGTTATCCCAAGCATATGCAATGGTATTGGTGGACAGGATGTCACACCAGAAGCAATATCTGCGGAATACTTTTCTTTCTGATTTGGTGGCCAAAGTGCAATCTCGTTTTCGCCTTCCATAGGTAGATAAGCATCCAAATATACTAAATGAGCTAATCTCTGTGGTTCTTTGGCGGCAACACCTGTGATGACCATACCACCATAACTATGATCCACAAGTATTACATCAGATAGATCCTCATAGAATATCATATTTGTTATATCCTTTACATGAGTATCTAGCGATATTTTATTAAGTTCATGCAGTAGATGGGAACTTGCATCTAGTCCAGTCAGTGTAAAAATATATACATCATATCCAGCTGCTTGTAATATCGGGTCTATGAAACGCCAACACCATCCACCATGTCCTGTGCCATGTACCAACACAAAGGTTGTTTGTGCTACTTTACCCATGTTATCGATGAGTATCTATTGCAAGATATTTCAATTTTGAGATAATTAGTAGGCTTATGTCTGCCTGTATTGTGCTTTATGCTTAGAAGTAGATATAATAATACGAGGTATACATAGTGTATTTATGAACTATTCCCGATTGCTTTTTACAATATTTTCAGCCATAGGCGTTATACTGATTTCTGCTATTTGGAGTAATATCTATGTATACGGTCAACAGTCATCTTCACCTACATTATCTGCATCGTCACCGTCATCTACTTCTAATTCACCTAGTACTACAATATCACCGGAAATTAAAGCAAAAATGTGTGATCCTAGTAATCCAGATCTTAAAATAATTAATACAACTGAATCGCGCATATGCGGTATTGCAAAAACAGTAAAACCGCCTTTGTTATCAGCAGCGGCTACACCGACTCTGACAACGATCTCATCACCATTAGCGCAGTTGCCTAACAGTACTATGAGTAACAATAATAATACTGGCATAACAACGACTACTAATGTACCTATAGTGATCAAACCACTGCCTGGCGGAACCTGTCCAACAGGATATCATTTGGTTTCCGGAACTGTATGCATTAAGGACCTGCCATCAGCCGCGCAACAAACTATACCAACAACTTCAAAGCCAACAACCAATGCGACTAAATCATTTTCTATTCCATCGCCATCTACTACAAGTAAACCCCATGGTACTAATCCTACCAATAACGATGACACCACTAATTCTAATGATAATAAGGAGACCTTTAAATCAGAGATCTTGAAGTCATTTAATAAAGAAATCAAATGATAAAAAATAAAATAAATCGCATACAGAATAATTATTAAATGACATAATAACGATAATTGACATTCTATGATGCGAGTACATCGTACAGCGTCTTATTTTCCAAGTTTAAAGTATCAAAATTCAGTAGTCTATTCTTATTCTTTGGAGAACTTTAAAGCATATCCTATTAGTTCTGATCTAATTGTCTTAATTCCTTATTTCTGTAATCATCAATAGGAGTCTGCACATTTATTCTATCCATGCAATAGTATGGCCCCTAACACTATAGTGACATTCTGTCCATACCTTCAGCTTTCTGTGCGCCATGTAAATCTCTAACTGAGAATTATCTTCTAATTGTCCTTGGAATTTGCTATGCAAGTGAAGGACGCCAATCAAATCCTAGAACAGAACCAACGGCTTGAGGCCGGGACATAAAATGCAGATGGGTTCAAATACAACTCAATTTTTATCAAATACGTTGGACATATTATTACTTTCACTTTTGCTGTCGATAGCAGAAAAAGGGGACATCGCTGAATATGTTAAATGAGGACGCCATCAACCTTCATAGGGCGCTAAGGGGGAAGATCGAAATACATAATCGAGTTTCCATCGATACTACTTTCGGTCATGAAGAAAAAGGAACACTTGGATTGATTTATACTCCAGGAGTAGCATCTGTAGCCCAAGAAATAAGTAAAAACAAAGAGTTAATTTATGATTATACTTCAAAGTGGAACAACGTGGCCATAGTGTGTGACGGGACAAGGGTTCTTGGTCTTGGAAATATTGGCCCAGAGGGAGCACTCCCTGTAATGGAAGGAAAATCTGTTTTGTTCAAGGCCCTAGGCAACATTAATGCGATTCCATTGTGTATTGCTACACAAGATAAAGAGGAAATAGTTCGCTTTGTCAAGGCGATTGAACCATGTTTTGGAGCAATAAATATCGAAGATATAGAATCACCTAAGGTTTTTGATATAATAAAAAGGCTCAGAGATGAGCTCTCAATACCTGTGTTTCATGACGATCAGCATGGAACAGCCGTAATCACATTGGCAGCATTGATAAATTCTCTAAAAATAACAGATAAAAAAATAGATAATATAAAAGTAGTAATATCAGGAGCAGGCTCTGCTGGCTATGGAATTTTTAAAATTTTAAGAGAAGCAGGCTGCAAAGATATTGTAATAACTGATAGCAAGGGAGCAATATACGAGGGAAGGAAAGACCTTATAACTGTTAATTCTCAAAATTTAGATAAGCAAGAAATAGCGAGAAACAGCAATTCTAACAAATTAGCAGGAAGTTTAGAAGATGTAATTAAAAAAGCAGATGTTTTCATAGGGGTATCTGGTAAAGCTGGGCTAGTAAATGAAGCTATGGTGCAATCAATGAACCAAAATGCAATAGTGTTTCCGCTTAGCAACCCAGACCCCGAAATCCTTCCATTAGATGCTCTTAAAGCAGGTGCAAGGATTGTAGGTACTGGCCGTTCTGACTACCCAAATCAAGTAAATAATGCTGTAGTATTTCCATCAGTTATTAGAGCTTTGTTAGATACTAGAGCAAAAGGACTAGACGAAAAGATGCTTGTAACTGCATCATATGCAATTGCTTCGCTAGTCGAAAAAACTCACTTAAAAGAGGATTATATAATTCCCAAAGTTAATGATCCAAGAATTCTTCCGTTTGTGACAGAGACCCTAAAAAAGGCAATTGAAAATACGCTCAGACTACCGCAAGCAGAGAAATTCGACAAATAAAAGGCGGGATAGGTTATACTCCAAGACTTGCAAATCAATAAAAACAATAACTAATAACGCACCTACCATGCATACACAACTAATAAAGTAAAGAACAATAATACTAACAGCATGTGAGTTTTACCTCAAATAAATCGATTAAGGAAATATGCTACTTATCGTTTTGTTCATCACTTTGCCATTGTTAGCCGTTCCGAAAGCGCTGAAACATATTTAATTCATAGACGCATCTTGATTCTAATTGAGCTCGACAACAGCTAATTCATCTATCAAGTGCGAAGAATGTGATACATCATTTTCCTCTCAGGAAGGGCTAGAGCAGCATGAAAAGTATGCCACTTATAGAAGAAAAGGATGCTGCTGGCAATAATATATGTAGGGGTGTTTCTATACTATACAGCAAGGCAAAACAGGAAAATTCCTATCACATACAAGTCTTAATCTGGATAGTACTGTAAACTCGACCGTATCAACTGCTGCTTGTTTGGAGTTTTGTTTTATAATTTCTCTGTTGATTGATATGTTATGGTCGCAATATGATATGGCTGCAGATACACTGAAATCCATGGATAATAATAATAATAATAATAATAATAATAATAATAATAATCTGCGTACATAGACGCTGATGCCATAGTATCTTACTCTCCTGGAAGGTTTGGCGGAATTAATGCTGCAAAATGGGAAATCAAAGAAGTGTCCACTCCACAACCTGGAGCTAATCAGGTGCTT
>JBKPMK010000553.1:0-1769 GCA_046732115.1 Thermoproteota archaeon | reverse complement strand
TGCAAGTCCCATATCATGGATTGCTAGTGACGATGGAATTCCTGTGCGACTCCTATTCTCATGTTCCTCATTAGAGAATGCACGCCATTCTGGTTGGTTAATGTTCTGAATCTTGTCTAAAACTATCATCCCACATTTGCTGCAAATAGTCTCTCCTGAATCTGGATCTGTTATCATCAGTAGATGATCATTGCACACGGGGCAAATACTAGATGATTGCGGTGGTGATGGCTCCATTATTAAAAACTACTTCTCAATTGTTTCAGTTAAATCTTCTACAATATAATCCATGCGAAATACAAAGCAAACTAGTTCAGTTAAATGTATGTGGCGGATGAATTGGCGGTGCATTACCCTCTTCTACCAGGTTAACGTATTTTCATTCTTATATAGACCCTTCTTGACAGTTGCAGAGTATAGCTATTCCTCAATGTTTTCCTTTTACTAACATTGCTCGCATTCGAGGTGAAGACTGGTTTTCATGTCTTTCAAAAGTATGATTAATGTATGTTTCACACTTTGGAATTCAGAGTTACATGATGGATAAGGCATATTCAATAACACCTACTATTTCTGTTCTTCTGTGTCAGGGTCTACTGAGAACTTATTTTGATGCATGAAAAGGAAATTGGTGAACTTCTAGTCTGATTAAGCTTTAAACATATTCGCAATGCCTTAAATGAGAGTTGAAAGTGGAACATTTGATACATTACAATGTCAAGTATGCACGTACGTCTGCGTGAGAAAACTCAGACGGCCAGGATCGATTTCAATAATCTAGCATCGAAATCATGGGTAAAGGCTCAGGAAAATGGTAGATTTCACGGATCCGATGATATTAGGTATGATTTTTTTGTCATGTTTAGTGAGTTGAACTTGTGGTTATTGATACAGATAGACACCTTTTTAGAGCTTCTAGAATCAGATAACATAAAAGTTTCCAAACATGTTTCATTAACACCAAATGATCGTATCCAATTCTTGTTACAATTTGACATGTTGAATAGATCTAGCTATTGTACGAATGCCATGTTCCATGTAGAACATTTCTTAAATGTGATAGGTAGTAGGATAGGTGTGGATAAAGGCAGCTATTATAGCTATACCAAGAACCTTTTGTCTCGTCTAAATATGTATGATGACGACAAATTCAAAATGCTAAATGCACCAGCTCAAATAAGAAATTCGTTACATAACAATGGATGTCCAGATCGTGATTTTGAAGTAACAATTAGGGGACGATTGTATAAATTCGTTAAAAGCAAACCAATCATGTATACTGGTTGGGAGAATTTGTACATATTCTTTGATGAGCTATTGAACATTATGATTGAAGTTACAGACAAGCATGCATTGCGAAAAATACCCAAAATTAAGCGCACTTCAAAGTACAATAACTGGTTATCATGATGATCGCAATATGACAATGTAGCTTTAATGAAGTTGTACATAGAATACATTTCATACTATGTTATTTCGAATAAAATGGAACAAATTAAGAAATACTTTAATTCATTCAATACAAGAAGCAATAGAGTACATGTCTAATGATGATACAGAGGAAGAGAAACTTTTTAGAGAAAGATATGCACAGGAGCTGCAAAAGAAAAAAAGGCAGCTAGGCGCTCGCAGCTACTCTCAAGGTGATGAAATGGCTGAAGAAAGAAGAAATGTGAGTCATCAGCAAGGGAAAACACCGGGACGTAGAGGAGAACAAATAAAACAGGAAGAGATAGACAAGGAAATTGTCAGACGTAAAAGAATACAGC
>JBKPMK010000552.1:0-2183 GCA_046732115.1 Thermoproteota archaeon | reverse complement strand
GGTAAAGCAAATGGTGGAAGAGAAAATAAAATTATGTAAGGAAGCAGGAGTAATAGCCCAAATATCTTACAAAATACAAACAGGTAGGCCTGCTGTAGATGAGATAATCAGTGTAGCTGATTCCATGAATGTTGATTTGATTATTATGACAAGTGAAATTTCACATGTCAAATTAAATGCAAAAGGTAGTCAAAGCAATATAATAAGTTGGCATTCTTTAATTTTTCCTAAAATAGATGAAGGTTCTTCGTGAATTTCGCATAAAACAGGAATATCTTAAGCTCTTTTATTACTTCTCTTAGTAAATCTCTTATTGTTCATTGTATATCTAATAGAATAACAACGATGACTACCGGTAAGTACTTCAACAGAGGAGTAATGGCATTAGACTCCCCATACATAGGGTATGTAGTAAGAGAAACTGAAGATAAAATAGTTGTGTTTGGAGAGGCAAATGAAAGATACGATATTCCAAAATCTGAAATCCAGACAACTGGAAGAAATGTACTAATTGGTCTTAACCTTTATGAAATTGCAAACAAGTATAAAGTAAATCGTCAAGAGCCGTTGCCTACATCAATACCAATACAGCATTGGACCCAAGGTGAAAATCTAGATTTAGCTACTTATGAAAGAAAATATCCAAAAGGACTATTTAACAAAGGAGTTAGAGTGCTAAACGAAGACCATGTAGGACATGTAATGAAAGAAACAGATGACAAGATGGTAATATTTGGTGACTATAACTATAGATTTGACGTTCCTAAATCACGAATAAAAGAAGTAGGTAGAAATGTTATTTTGAGTCTGGATTTTCCAGAACTAGCAAGTAAATATAAAGTAGATAGAAATGCACCATTGCCTACAGGAGAGCCTGTTGAGAAGATAAATGATGAAGCATATCCTGAAGCATACTACGACAAAGGAATTAAAGAAGAAAAAGAGGAGGAAGGAAGAAGAGGAAAATATCAACGTAAAAAAAATAAAAAGTCTAGCTTAACTTATAGAAGAGGAGAAAAAGAGGAGGAGAATGACAAGAAGCATAACATTACCGCAAAATCAATCACCAATATGATAATGGGTAATAATAAGGGAGATAATCCTCATTCTGAAAATACAATATCATCATCAACAGCAGCAATTGCTCCCTTGGTAGTCGATGCACAAACACTAGTATCTCAAACACAAAACAGAATGTGGAAAGCTTTGGAAGGCAATTATCTATATGATTCGTCTCTAAGGGATGGCCAAGTTCTTCTCTTCAATCACGTAAATTCAAAGATATCACTTGTTATTATGTATGCAGATTTGGTTGGCTCAACTAATATGAGTATGACCTTACCAGTTGAGAAGATGGTCACTATTATTAGAGCATTTACATATGAAATGACTAGTACTGTGAGGAGCTATGGCGGTTATGTGTTAAAATATGTAGGTGATGCCATAATTGCTTTTTTCCCAGCTGGTTACAACAAATTACTTGCATGTGATAAGGCAGTCCAATGCGCAAATTCAATGATAACTGTAATAAAAAATGGTATTAATCCTATATTAAATCAATATGATTATCCGGAACTGAGTGTCAAAATAGGTGTAGATGAGGGCGAGAATCTAATAGTACAATATGGACATGATAAAAGCTCTCTTATCGATATTCTTGGATATAGTATGAGTACAACTGCAAAGCTAACTTCATTAACTAATCCAAACAAAATTACAATAGGTGAAGATGTTTATGATATATTGCATCCAGAAATTAAAAGTAAATTCACAGAAGTTAAGTATAATATTGAGGATTGGAAATATATTGATAAGCATACAGGTAGGCTTTACAAACTTTATACATTACATGATTATGAAAATCTATAATTTGCTATCGTCTTATTATATGAAGATAATTTGCTAATACTGCTACTATTTTAGGTAATGCTGTTAAGATTGCATATCTCAGAAATCAAAAGAGAATGCTAAAATCATCTGAAAGCAATAGCAATGAATATGCGAGTATTAATCAGCCAAATTTATTAGTATATTAGCATTTTGTAATATCTGTGATTTTACAGCTATTGTGTTTCAAAGAAAAGCAAGCAACACTTGGGCTTATCTGTTTGTTCATACTATGTGAAGGTTGTTTAAAACAGCTAATAAACTACAACTGCTTACTTAACTTTTAACAAAAATAA
>JBKPMK010000551.1:0-10551 GCA_046732115.1 Thermoproteota archaeon | reverse complement strand
TTGCTTTGACACTCATAAAAATGAGTTTAATTGTCAGGCCTATAGAGCAAGATGATGCAGAGGTTTGCGGCAAGATTGGATACGAAGCGCACAAAGCTATTTCTTCATCGCATGGCTATCCTTGTGAACAGCCTTCCGAAGAATTTGGTATAGGACTTATCAAAATGCTCCTTGGCAATCAAAATTCGTGGGGAGTTTTAGCAGAGCGACAAGGTGGAATATTAGGAAGTATATTCCTTCATAGATTTCCTCCTTCACCTGTGGCAGTAATAGGTCCACTCACAGTCCATCCTTCTGCAGAGGGTGGAGTAGGCAGAAAATTGATGGATGTTGCGCTCACTCAAGCTCATAAACAAAATCATGACCAGATTAGACTTGTTCAATCACCAAGTCACATTCGTTCCTTTGTATTGTATACAAAGTGTGGATTCGTCCTTCGTGAACCACTATTTTTGATGCAGGGTCAGCCATTAAAGCATCGGAATATCAATATTGACACACGCGACGCTGATGTACGCTTAGTTCGCGATGACAATGATATTTCAATGTGCACCCGGCTTTGCAAGTCATCATATGGATTTTCAAGAGAAATGGAACTGCGTCAGGCAAAAGACCAAGATGTTGCAACTATGGTAGAACGAGATGGCGTCATAACAGGGTACGCAGCAGGTATAGGAATACTTTGCCACGCAGTTGCAAAGTCAAATGAGGACCTGAAGATGCTGATTGCTAATGCATCCGCAATACTTGGCTCTGGTTTCTTTGTACCTGCTCGAAACCACGAAATAATTAAGTGGCTACTTGAAAGTGGATTTCATATTGGTTGGCCTGCAAATCTTATGACTAATGGTCCCTATCAAGAACCATTGACACCTTTCCTTCCATCTTTGGCATACTGAATGATTGAACAAAAATTATAACAACAAGCCCAGCAACAAGAAAAAGCAGTTGAAACTTTTAGTGTAATTCATATAAAAAAGAAGAGTTTAACAATACGGTTTCTCTACACTTCTTTATGCAAATTATTGAACATTCGTTATCCGATTATACAAACAGAGCTGTCAGGATTCACTACACCTGAGCAAGTCGCAGCTGTTTCAAATGCAGGAGGCCTTGGAATACTTTGAGCCGCTCGTATGTCACCTGAACAGACAAAGGATGTTATGGGGAGGATTAAGAAGCTTACTTCCAATCCTTTTCGCGTCAATTTGCTATTAGATATTGGATGGCCGCTGCGGCTGAGCGTACTAAGAACATGCAATTCATAACAGGGGTAACGGCTGTATGTCGCTACAATCCAATTATTATTGTGCAAGGATTACTTCACTTGATGTACTTTATCCTGGTAGGATAGCCTTGGTGTAGGTACAGGTGAAGCTATGAATGAAGTTCCGGCAGGTTTTAAGGGTATTGCCTTATTTCAATGATAGAACTTGATACAATTTATAGTTTGAAGAGCAATAACCTCAGCAGTAGTAGACATAAAAGCAACTGAGTTGCTAGGGCAATTGACTTTAGGTTAGCTCAAATGTACATGATAGAATTTGCGGCAAATGACCACCTGAATCTCCCTCTTCAGCTCGTAGGAAGTCTTTTTATGATAAAATCAGAGATGATCAAGTCTCTTGGATTCTCAAATGATTTATCTGAGGATTGGGGGTTTAACACTGGACCTTTATCTCTCATCTACTCATTCTTTTAACAATATGCAACAGCAATATTATAGTGAAATTCAAAAATAAGTAATGATAATAAGATTCGTTCTGTCGCTTGTGTCATACTATGATTCTATATCTAGTCTTAAGTTGGATTTACAAAATTGATAATAAGAGATTCTTAAAGCAAATCAATCTATTATTTTACCTTCTAATACTAGATCATTGTAGAGGATGACAATACGATGACAAAGAGGAATATACTTGTTCTTGGAATAAATGACGGTCATGACGCCGGAGCTGCCTTAGTAAAGAACGGTCAAGTCATAGCGGCAGTTCAAGAAGAACGCCTCAACAATATAAAACATTTTGTAGGTATTCCAGAAAAATCTATCTTTGAAGTATTCAGAATTTCAAAAGCAGACCCAGCTGATGTAAATTTGATCTGTCTTGTTAGCTTTGATCCTCCAGGAATGGAAGACTTGGAGACATTAAGCTCAAGGATCCTTGTCAGATTAAGCCCTCTTTTACATTCTGATTCATATATCAAACTCTATACTGCCATTAAAAGAAAACACAGAACTTTTACCCACTTAAAAAAAATCTTTGAAAGTTTGAAATTACATGATACAGAAACAACTGTAATAGAACATCAGATAGCTCATGCTGCATGTGCTTATAGAACTTCAACTTGGGGCTGTTATGATACTGGTAACAGTGCTAGCAGAGACGGAAAAGACAACTCTATCCTAATACTTACAGCTGATGGTTCAGGTGACGGATTATCATCCACTGTAAATATAGGAAGAAATGGTCGTATCGAGAGAATCGCATCTTCGTCGTACTATGATTCAGTCGGAAATGCATTTTATACTCAAATAACAAGCTTTCTTGGACTTAAGCCCTGGGACCATGAATATAAGGTGATGGGTCTAGCTCCATATGGCAAATCAGAATATTGTATTGAGCAGATGAGGAAAATAATACGACTTCATCCACATAACCCGCTTCGCTTTGAAAACACAATAGGAACGATTAGATCATCAGCAATCCAAAGTAAGTTAAGAAAACTATTAGTAAATCAAAGATTTGATAATATCGCTGCTGCAGCCCAGCAACATTTAGAAGATCTACTAAAGAAATGGGTGCAACATGCAATTGAAGCTACTGATATCCGTAAGATCGCCTGCGCCGGGGGGCTTTTCCTAAATGTTAAAGCAAATAAAATTCTCAGAGAACTTGAAGCAGTAGATGATATCTTTTTTTATCCTGCAGCTGATGATGAAGGTACTCCTATAGGAGCAGCTCTACAAGGATATTATGAGTATTGTACAAGGGAAGGAATAAGTCCTTACCATGTACCTATTGGAGAAATTTACTATGGTCCGTCATACGCTAATGATGAAATTAAAGAAGTTCTTGATGCTGCCAACCACAATGATAACGATAATAATGGAAATCAGAGGAAATGGAAGTATGATTATTACGGAGATATCGATGGTACTATAGGAGAACTATTGGTCAAAGGAAAGATCATTGCACGATGTAGTGGAGGAAGTGAATGGGGTCCAAGAGCACTTGGAAATAGGTCAATAATTGCTGATCCTAGAGATAGCAGAGTAATAAATAAAATTAATTTTGCCATAAAGCAAAGAGATTTTTGGATGCCATTTGCACCCTCGATGCTAGATGAAAGAAAAGCTGATTATCTTGTTGAGCCGCAGTTCGCTCCATATATGATAATGGCGTTCGATTCCACCGCAGAAGGAGCAGATAATATTCCTGCCGCAATTCATCCATTCGATAAAACATGTAGACCACAAACAGTAGCCAAAGAATGGAACCAATCATATCACAAGGTTATAAAGACATTTGAATCGCTAACTGGAGAGGCGGCTATTCTTAATACTTCGTTTAACCTTCATGGCTATCCAATGGTGGGTACACCTCAAACTGCATTATGGACTTTAGAAAATTCCAAATTAGATGGTCTCGTACTTGGGAACTATTTGATCACAAAGTACAATAACTGAAAAGTGACAAATACAATATTTGGAAAGTATACATACAGGAGAAGTCATACAGAATGCCAATCTGCATTGATATGTCTATTCATTAATTTTCTTGCGTTGTTAACGATTTTAGTTGTATCTATATTTTTGCTATTGAGTATTATCTCTGCTAATTCTTTCTCATTTGATACCGCAAAACAGTTGTAGCCCTCCTTAAAATCACAATATTTTGAATCCACATCATCAATCCATCTTCGATTTATTATCAGTGCAGCATCATGATGTATTGCTTCTAAAAATGTATATTGTGTTCCTCCACCATCATTAGGAAGTATTGTTAGATCTATTACAAATTTTGCTTTATTCAAAATATTTGATACTGCTTTAAAGGACCGATCAAATATTCCATAATAATACCGCCTGAATTCCTGCTCTCCAAATGGCCTGATATAGACAGGATTATATGGACCGTGTATCTTTATTGTATCTTCGATAGTGTTATTTTTTGAGGCGATTAACTTGTTAGCTTTTAGGATGATGTCGGTATTTTTATCTTTGTCTGTGCGAGATATTGATACAGCATCGGTTTTATGCATAATGCCTTCGCTATAATCACTGTTAGGATTGTTATTCTTTCGAATCGGATATGGATAAAAAGGGTGATAAAGGAACTTTGGACTAAGGTTATAGTTTTCCCTAAGATATTGTTGCAATGCCTTTCTTATACAAATAATGTTCCAGTACTTAAGATATGGTTCGTTCTCTTTTGAAATTTCGGTTGCATCATGTATTACTATTGTTATATCAGTGCGCTTCATTCTTTCAAGGACATGAAAATTTTTGAACATATCAGTAACGAATGGATTTTCAGCATAATCGAGTACTTTTGGTGTGACATTCTGATAGTATAGACCATATCCAAATTCTCGGAACTTCTTCTCAAACCTATTAGTTATGCGCCTAAACCATTTTCTTCCTAACAAATGCATTAGATGGGCAGTAAATGTTACACATCCCCCGTAAAGATAATTATCGGCTATGAAAAAATATTGTCTTTGCCTTTTTCTTTGGTTCAACACAGTATACCTATTTGTGTAAAACATTCTATAAATGCACAGCTTTCCTATCAATTTACTAAAACTGCTTTATTCTTACTGGTACATAACATGACATAACTGCCGTAGTGACTAGATCATGAAACCATTAGCATTATTATCTCATATTAGGGGCGATACCTATTCAGGTGCTGAGAGGTTATTCTCAGATGTAGCTAAATTGCTATCTGATAGCGGTTTTGAAGTAACATGCTGTTATGCAATTTCCTATAATGATATGACAGATGGGCTTTCTCTAAAGCCTCATGGAATAAAGATAATCAATACTAGTAGCCATTTAGAGAGAGTTTTAGATAGGAAATACTTAATGAATAGAACTCTACTTGGTTTTCATCATTCGACCCAACTCAAAAAATTAGTTGAAAAATTGCACCCAAACTTAGTATTTGTAGCTCATGAAGCTTTCAAACCTTTGCAATTAACAAATAACAAAGAGGAATATGTTTTGATCCATTATGTCCATAATCCTTATGAATTTGTGCCGGATCCTGCTCCTTTAGGAAATAACACAAGCTTCATGAACTTCCTAGCTGAAAAATATGTTATAAAAGAAAATGATTTTAGCAATATAGTTTTAGCAAATTCATCGTCTACTCGGACTGAATGTATTAAGAGATGGAATCGAGAAGATTGTGTCGTGTTATATCCACCAATTAAAGTGGATGAAATCCCTGTTTGCGATCCTTTAGCAAAGAAAGATATTTGTATAGTATTATCAAGAATCGATCCAGCAAAGAGAATTGAATTAGCAATAGAAGCCTTTTCTTCAGAAATCTTAAGGGATAAAAAGTTATTCATTATCGGATATGTCTCAAAAGATAATGAATACTACTATTACAAATTAGCTGATTTGTGCAGAAAACATAGCAACATCAGTATATTTCCTAATCTTAAAAGAGATGAATTATTAGCTCTTTTATCCAAAGCTAAAGTTTTCTTCCATCCTAGGCCAAACGAACATTTTGGAATTGCTACTGTAGAGGCCATGGCAGCAGGATGTATACCGGTTGTACATGCATCCAGAGGACCGTTGGAAGTAATAGTAAACAATGGGAAATATGGTTTGGTTTATACGGATGCAACAGAACTACCAGAGATACTTGGTTATGCTTTCAACTCAGCAATAGATTTCCAGTACAAGCTAAGAAATAGGGCCCTAGACTTTGATACCAAACATTTCAAGAAAAAATTTGGGACAATTATTGATAAGGCAATAGACAATAACTGTAGCAGGAATAAACTATGAAAAACTGTATTGATAAACCCTTTGGTAATATTTGAATTCAGATTATTATTTTTCTGCTATAATTCATACCTAGTCCTCTATCAATCGCTGATTAAATAAAGCTTTCACCTAGTTCTTCATCTTTCGAATTTCATAAGAAATGTATCATCAACTAATTTGTATCCTAGTTTCTCATAAAACCGCATGGTATTTTTAGAACAATATAATAGTATTTTTCTGCAACCCTCTACTGATATTGCATCCCGAGTAGCATATGTTATAAGTTGCGAACCAATACCTAAACCATCATACCCTTTTCTTACTGACACATCTTCTATATAACCCACTCGCATTCCTTTATTGATAAATTTTGGTTCTACAAGTAATGTAGTTGTTCCTACTACTTTTGTTTTCTTCTTCTTGTAAATAGCTCCTTGTGCCTGTATTTGTTGTTCTTGTTGCTCAATTCCTTCTTCTTCTTGTGCAACGAATATCTTGTGTAATGGATTTGATTTTATCTCTTGCAATATTTGTTTGGCCCGTATTCTGTCTAGACCTACAGGAACCAGGTTCTCAAGTACGTCTAAAAGTCCTCTCTTTTCTATATCTTCAAATTCTATTGGGCGAATGATTACCAAATTCTTTCAGCGTAATCATGTATCTAATACTAAGTTATATAATTCGTTCTGACATATATCATTGATAAAAGCATTGGTGAAAAAGAGCTTTTTACAAAAAATGATATCTACATCTACAATAAGAACCAAATCGATTTCATTTCAGATAGTAATTATAATGCTAAAGAGCAGTTGATAAAAGCAGCAGGAAAAGCTGCATATCATGCTACAAGAACAAAATCAGCTTTGACAAGAGAAAGGGAAAAAAAAGACCAGCTATGAGAATAAGCAGCCTGTGAGCAATGACCCTACAAAGTATCTTTCAAACGTAGACGCACGACTAGCAGGAGTAATCAAAGCTGTTGGGCAATACTCAATTAAGGCACGTAATAATGCATTCCAGTCTCTGGTTGAATCAATAAGCTTCCAGCAGCTTGCTGGAACGGTTGCCACTGTAATCTTTGGAAGATTTATCAAATACTATAATGGGGTAATGCCTACACCTATACAAATTCTATCGAGTCCAGAAACAGAATTAAAATCTAAAATTGGACTATCAAGCAAAAAAATAGAATACCTAAAAGACCTTTCCTCCAAGATTGAAGATGGAAGATTAAATTTAGATACATTACCATCGATGACAGACGAAGAGGTTATTACCACATTACAGCAGGTAAAAGGAATTGGGAGATGGACAGCAGAGATGTTTTTAATATTTTGTCTTGGAATTCAAGGTACTGTATAGTATCTTGATATAATAGACCCTCGTTTGTCTGGGATAGCTGAATAAACCTATGGCCAATATCTAAGTCAGAAGAGTATTATCGCAACTTCAAACAATCGATTAAAAGCAAAGAGACCTTCGTTACCTATGATCATCGATTAAAGACGTTTATGAAATTCAAAGGAGTTGTTGCAAGCAATTTTGCAAGCTTGATCGAAGTTAAAGATATTAAACAAATTGAGAGCGATGTTATAGATTTTGTAATTTACCTGAAAGAAAAGGGCTATTCTCTAGGTTCACAAAAGCAGCTATTAACGCCTTGAACCATTTCTACGGTATTAATGACATTGTAATTAATCCTAAGAAAATATCTAAATTTCTATCTAATGATGATAGACGGCTACAACAAGAACAAGAAGCATTTGATTTCAACATCAAAGCCACTGGTGATAATACTAATGACAACCACAATAGTGGCAATACCAGCGGAGATAATGATAGACCTTATACCCGTGCTGAAATTGCCAAATTATTAGAGTATTCAGATCTTCGTACCGAGGCAATAATCTTGATTATGGCTTCTGCCGGCTTGCGGTTGAATGTTTACCGTTATTAAGAATGAATGACTTGATTGAAATCACAAGACAATTATCTGGATTATCGTAGACATGAATTTGATAGAACCGATATATTCCAAATTGCTAATAATGTAAAGCCATTATCAAAATTCAGTATAAAAAAGGCAATACACCAAATATTATATATTTCAGGATTAAGAACGCCTCTAGTTGCGGGGCAAAATAACAACAAGGTTCTAAATGTTAGACGCAGAACTGCTATGAATCATGGCTTTATAAATTCTTTGAAACATGGTGTATTCATAGCGGCATGAATCCAACATACGTTAAGCTATGTACTTGTCATTCATTAGGTGTTGAAGATTTATACATTTTACCACAGCCTGATGGAAATGGTATTTGCCAGGAAATTTTGGAAGGTAGTGATGTTGTTTTTCCTGTTTGGTTTGTTGACGTTGGCGCATTTGTTTGGGGATATACTGAACTAGTGATTCCCAAAAATATTATCATCACGAAAACTATTGATAAGCCACACTTACTATTTTTGCCAGCTAAAAAAAATCATATCCTGCTTTAGTTGAATTTAAGCAATGTGTATTAAAGCATGTTGTCGGCTGCATATACAACATGACAGACATAGCTAAAGAAGCAAAAAAAACAGAACAAGATGCAGAGGCAAAACTGAAGACTGAGAAGGACCATGCAGAAGGAAAACCAAGCTCCGAAACGCTAAACAAAGCCAAAGTAAAGACAGAGGATGCATTAACTTAGCAACAACTTCATTTTCTTCATTTTCTTCGTTATTTTTTGTAAAAGACAATCCCAGTTAATTTCTTCTATAATTATCGCATATTGGCACAGTCTTCATCTTCCTTTGTAGTGACTGGCTTACCTATTCTGTAGACATTATAATCTCCAGTCTTCTCTATTTTACCAATTTTTTCATATGCTCAATCATTAGTACTGATTCTCCAGCATCAAGTTTTCCTGTTGAGATCAGTCTTTCTTGTAGTTTATCATAAGCAACTAATCCGTTATTGTTCTTTGATAACTCTTTGAAAATATGCCAAAATACTAATTCATTTGCTTTGTAGTCCGGAGTAAATTTTATTTCTATCTCTTGTCCTCCCCCTGCCTCTCCTTTTTATGTGTGGCGTGGTGATCCCAAACAACCCTCTAGCACATTCTAACGAACCTGGTCCATTTAGTGAACGTGGGCCATGCAAGGAGTTTACCTCAAAAGATAACGACCATCCAAAGCTCTGTTTCTAACATCTCTTCTCTCATTTTTTGCTTAACTATTTTCTTACTGCCATACAGCCACCTGGAAAGCAAGTCTGTATAGGTAGAAATTTGAAAAAGACTCTGGCTTAGCAGCACTAACCATACCAATATATCTAGGTAAATTAGCTAAAAGTTTTTCTTCCTTAGTTTCTCCATGCTTATCGGCAAAAATCTAATCTATATGTTAGGCACTAGTAGTCGATTGCCGATAAATTATATATACTCAATCTTTTAAATGCACTTTACAAATTAGGAAGATACAAGACAATGATAACTTCAAATCGCAGGTCTATAGTGATAGTTGATGACGAACTGGATATTGTTAATCAAATAAAGCGAGCCCTAGAAGCTATGGATGGACTTAAAGTCTATACGTTTACTGATCCATTTGCGGCACTAGAACATTTTAATTCAGCTTGCACAGATCACCATATAGTCATCTCCGATATCAGAATGCCGGGGATGAATGGTTATGAATTTGTAAAACAAGTAAAAAGAATTAATCCGCAAGTAAAGATAATACTCATGAGCTCTTTTGAGATAGATGATAATAATCTCTTAGATGTATTACCAGATGTCAAGATTGATACTTTTCTACAAAAGCCATTTTCTTTAGATACCCTAACTAACATAGTCTGAGAGGAATGCCATCATAGCACCCTTGTACAATTCCGTTCCTATTCCAAATTCCATCTGACATCTATAATGATAATAAATGCTTGCGGCATCGGGAGGGCTGTGTGAATCCAATATTTAACCCTCCCAATGCCTATGTCAGGAATCGATACCAGATAAGTGGTTCTGATAATATTTAACAAGTTTTGGATAATTATACATGTAATGATTAAGCTCCCCTGAACTCCAGCAGCAGCTTGTGTATACTCGTATCCTATTATTGTTTGCTTATATGATATTATCATTACTTGTTTTATACATTAGGTGATGCTTATGAGTGCTTTTGAGATCCAAGGCAGAGAATTTCACAACCTATTACCTGATATCAAGGTAGATGCCTTCGTTCATCTATGGAATACTGCATACGCTACGCTTGTACGATTCCGTTCCATTCCAATTCCATATGACTAACAAGTCATGCATATTCCCCCGAAATTTACCAAACAACAATGCTATAGAGGAAAAACTATAAGAATATTAATCTATTAATGATTGTTCGTGAATAGTTTGTCTAAGATTATAAATTCTAGAAAAAAATATTGGTTGTGTTTTAAAACACTTGACGATAACAGTCAGCTGCTTCAGCTGAAGTAAGATCTCCGTCTGCTGCTGCGTCAGATTCACACTTTGATAAGCTCTTCAAATCCTTTGCAGAGACACTACTAG
>JBKPMK010000550.1:0-2297 GCA_046732115.1 Thermoproteota archaeon | reverse complement strand
CTAAACTTTGTACTGTGCTATGCGCGAGCCATAGCCTACACTAGTGTATAGGAGCGTATTCTTCTCTCTTCGCAAGTGTGCCAATTTAAAATCGTTGAATGATCAGGTATTTGAGATACTAAAGAAGCACACCAAAAACATGTTTCACATATCAGAAAATGTATTTGTTTAGAAGAAGCTAGATTTCTATCTGGGAGTGGTTTATTTGCTTTTATCCTATCTACAAAATCAGGTTGTGTATTTTGTTTGTTATACGTAGAAGTATAATCCGCAAATATACAATCACAAGTATCTATAGTTATACTATGATTATGAGAAATCTGTTTTTTATATTGGTCAAAAGGATGTCTATTTAAAATGTGGCCAGGATGAGGACATATAATATTAATACTATAATTATGATGTTGGGCTTGCTGACCTTGTACCCATTCCTCATAGACATCTTGCCACCATTTCTCTACTAGATTACATTTTTCAAAATGCTTATTTCTAGAAAGGTAATCAGCACAATCGGCAACTATCAATACACCTTTGTGATCTTTGCCACGTTTTTTTAATTCTTGTAGTAATTGCATTTTGAACTTGTCAAATGGCGTTAAATCACCTACTAATGCAGAATCATAAAATGGTTTTAAATCCACAATTAACAAATTTCTTTTATTGATATTGTAATTGTAATTGTTAATTTGCAAAGATATTTTTCGCAAGTGAGATGAATTGGTGGCATCAACAGAAGCATATACACACAGCTGCTTTGCTTTCAATCCCTGGTTGATATAGTTTATCGACGCAAGATTACGATCGGAATTGTTATGGTATAAAAGCATAACATGTTGATTGCGGGAAGTGGGATCAAACAGACTGAACATCCACTAATATGTTCCCCCAGCATTCATAGACACATATCTATTACTGGTCACAGCAACCCACATAGTATTATCCTTACTTACCTTTTCGCCTAGGTTTAAACTCAAGTTCTATTCCACGTCTATCATTATAACTATAGGTAAATGATTCATTTGAGGCGATAGGGAAGCTAGTTAATTCGCTATTATTAGCTCCACACTGAGGACAGATATTATCGATTGGAATTCTAGTCTTATCAAAATAAGTTGCACACCAGTAACAACTATCGCATAAAATGAATATTAGTGGGTAAGACGATGACTGAATATGGTCACGTGTTTTACTAATTAAGCTTTGAGAATCATGATTAGTCATAGATTTTCCTTCTTTTAGCCTTTCTAGCAAAATCGGGAAATAATGGCATATAAATTAATCGTATAGATTTAACGCATCAGATTGTGTTGCTATATACTATTATATATATGCGCTATAATTCCCCTCTACTCTCGAAATAGTTGCTAATTTGATCCATGGTGAGTCTTATTACTTTACCGTCTTCGTTTCTGGAATACCCAGCGTTCATAGCGTCTGCTAATGATTTGAGATTAGGTACCTCCACGATTAGGAAAGATGAGGAACAACTATACCAACATACACTTCATCGAAATTCGGGGAAGCAAATTGCCATTATTTCAAAGATTCAGACTCATGTAAACTCAATTGTGTTATAGTTTTACTTCTTCTAGTCATCGCTAACTTGAATCCATGCCAGTGGTTAGCTGTGTTCTTCGTGTCGGTGGTACATAGTGTTTATACTCATGAGCAAACAATTCAGGAGTTATTATTTCATTAATTTAACGTATACTCGAATGGGCTTTAAATATGATATATTATCTCATATATCATGTTATATTGTAAAAAACACTAAAAAATAGGTAAAAGAACCAAAATGTGAAGGAATTTTGAGCAAAGATCCATAATGTGTATATACCCGATCTAGCTATAATGAATAATGGTACTAGAAGAATATACTACTTTCTTCTACCATAGATATGAGGAGGTTATATGGGTGGCTATGTAGGTTTCAGCGATACCATTGAAAGTCTCATCAGTAGAAATAATCACGATAAACAAAAGCATTTTTTGATATGTGAGTCATGTTTCTGGTGTGCTTCATCGATAATGTCATCAATATTATTTGCATCAGTTCTTAGTTTAAAAGAGGATAAAACTATTTCCAGATGTCCTGTATGCGACAGGGACAAAATAAGCGTATTGCCATTCTTCGAATGAATCATTTCATTCCCGGTTGCCTCATACTATAGCGAATGACATTAAATAATTGTGCGAATTTGACTTAAAATTTAACTCTTAAAACACTAGGTGAGAAAATAAAGTACCCCTACTTCAATGCAGATTTGATATCACCGAGCTGTAGTATATATTCCTCA
>JBKPMK010000549.1:0-10862 GCA_046732115.1 Thermoproteota archaeon | reverse complement strand
AAACCTGATTGTATAAAGGGTATTGCAAAGCTAAAGAGAAAAGAAGTAAGCTGCTACAAACCTTCAGACTTATGGACACAGGAAGACGACCTAGTTTTCTTAAAGTGGGTTACAAACAAGCGAGATAGGTGTTACCATATCATGGCAAGGGACTTGTCAGCCAGACCTCATGAGCTTTTAAATTTAAAAATAAAAGATATTATATTTAAGACTGTAAACGGTGGAAAACAATATGCAGAGGTTCTAGTTAATGGTAAAACTGGGTCAAGACATATACCTTTAATCCAATCAATACCCTACATCAAAGAATGGCTATCAGACCACCCAAGCAGAAATAATCCTAACTCCCCTCTTTTTGTAGGTCTTGGTAGAAATTCCATGGGACTGCAGCTTATTAGTAATGGTCTGTATGGAATCTACAAGGACTACAAAGAAAACTTTTTTCCAAAGCTATTAGCAGACCCAACTGTACAAAGTGAAGATAAAGAAAGAATCAAAGCGTTGTTATTGAAGCCATTCAATCCATACATTCGCCGACATTCTGCTCTCACTGAGAAAAGTACCAAATTAAAGTCCAGCACACTGAATCAACATGCGGGCTGGACTCCAAATAGTGGTATGGCTCAAAAATACGCTGCTACCGTGATTCAACAGCGTTACTATTTTGAGTAACCAAGGAATCAAGCCTTCACTGGATGACTTTGCATTCTCACTGGATTTACTAGATACAAACCTAATAGCATCATCAACTACAGTAGCATTTGTAAGTAAATCCAGCTTCTAGTTCCCAGCACTAACGTTTTTAGCACATGTTCCACAATATCTTTCTACAGCTGTAATATCTCCGTCTACATTGAATAAGGCTTCCTGAGTAGCAATACTGCCACAAGTGTTGCAGAATTTTGTGTTGCCGTGAGGAACAACAATAATAGATCTTAGTGATGTAAAAATTTTTCTCATTTTGTTTTTATTTCACCTCTTGAAAATTCATATGTTAAGTTAATTAGTGATGTCCCAACAGTCATGACCATTGCAGCACCTGTGGTTGTGGCGTCCGTCTTGTTCTTCACCATATACTGTACCGGTAGTATCTATAAGAACCTATGTAGTACAAGTGGATACTTCAGCCTCATGATGTTTGTACATTGATTGCTTCTTCAGGTAGTCTTTCGTCAATGTATCTTTTGATATTGTCTTTAGCCTGATTTCTGAGATACGATATATCTCTATTTACCGTGGCTAATCCAACTTTCAAAGTTTGAGATATCTCTCTTTGACTATAGCCTTTGCTGCAAAGCTTAGTTGGAATTGAGCGGTGCCTGTTGCTTGTGTATTTACAGGCGGTACTTCATCTTTGCCACTTAGTTTAGCTGTAAAGGTTTGCGATTGTTGTTGTGCATAAGCTGCTGTTGTCAGTGGGTGCTGTGGTATAAGGATAGCCATGCTAGCCAAGGATGCAACTACCAGAGACGACACTATAGCCATAACTTTTAGGTTCGTCATTCTTGTTGTCTCACTCATAGCCTTGAATGGGTAAAACATTTTTTTGTTTTCTTTTTCTTTTTCATGTAATTTCAAGGAAGAGACGTCTATTGTATTATTTTTGTAGCAGAATCCTGTTTATCATTATAGTTACCATGAATATAGTTAAGTTTATACTTCTTTGAACCTCTATACTTACCGTAGATTATTCCCTTGATTTTAACAACCAATTGTATTATTGACTATAACAGACCTTGTAATCTCGAATGAAGCTCTGCTTGATATCATCTGTGAGATCTTCAAGCTGCTGGCTAGTTGATAATTCACTTTCATTGTTGTTATTTTCTTCGTTATCTCTTGCTACTGCTACTCCTTTTCTTAATCCCGAGGGAATCTAGTGGACAGCTTAATAGTTACAAAAAGGTATGAAGTGAATATATACTAGTCGACCAAGAATTGCATTTCATTCTATTAATGATTCCTCTTCATGATTGATATTGTTATATTGACATTGATGTGGGTGTCCTGTATGTTTTTCTAGGGGGATGAATTTCCCGCTTTGGCTTTTGTTGTTTGCATCAAAATAGATCTCTTGACCGCAGCCTTTGTTACATTGAAGGTATCGTCTTTGTTGTGGTTGTTCCGATTGCTGCTGTTGTAGTGTTTGTTGCTGTCGCTGTCATTTCCGCACTGGACAATCATGCGGCTCCTCAATATCTACATCTAATGGTATCTTCTTACCGGTTCTCTCACTAACCCATTTGTCATCAAACTTGATTGGCTTGCCACACAGTCTACAAAATAAATTACTCATTTCGCTGTTCTGTCACCTCCAAAATTTGCTTTTTAATGACTTGTCTGTCCTCCTACAGGTAGATTATAAACTACAGGTAGATTAGGTTATAATCTACAGAAAAATATCTATGCAGTATTATGTATTCAAAAACATTTTCATCATCTATACAGAATAGCGATATATCCCATCATACTAAGTTTTTGTCTTTTGGTAAAACGGGAGTTGATTGTGTATGCAGCAGCATCATCATACCATTATCATTGTAATTTGATTATCTCATCCCATGTTCCAGTTGCTGATAGCATGTAGTATTTACTGATATTTCCAGATTCAAATTGTATGATGTCTCCAGTAGATATTTGAGTTTGAAATAATTTGTTTAAGAACTGTAGAAAACTAGGTCCTGCTACTATGCTCTTAGCTTCTTTTTCGAGAGGTTTATTGTAGTATTTTTGTAGTGCGTCGACCAATCCCAATCTACTAATTTCTTCTACGAGATTAGTCAACTCCATAGATGTAGAATTTCTTTTGTAAACTCTAAGTGTTGCCATTTAAAATATATGCATCTCTTTCCGTCTTTTTAATGTGAAATGGAGTATAACTATTTATCTTTTTATCTTAATAGCATATCCAGAGTATTCGTACCTTAAACCTATTCAATTCTATATAATTATCCTTCGCGATTATAGAATAATCTTATTAACAAGATCTTTATAGGAAGACGTGTTTGATATTATAGCTCAATGGTGAAACTTTGTAATACATGCGGGAAGGAATTTGACGAGCGACTTAAAGGAATACGATATTCAAGCTCCATTAAGGGACTTCTATTCTTTTGTTCAGACGATTGTTGTAAAGACTATCTTAATAGACCTAGTAGTGGTAACGCAGCCAAACACTAGAGATAGTTGATTACAGCTTAACAAATCATCATAGATAAAAAAATGATTCTAAATAAGAAGATCAAGATATTTCATTAACCATACTTCGTTGGAAGGTGAATCGTTCTTTTAGCTTGATTATGCTATAAGCGTTGCTGTAGCAAACCTATTTCCTACTTGCTCAACCTTAACCTTAACATTCTGTTTAACTTGTCCATTCTTAACAAATACTACAAATCCTTGTACCCTGGCAATACCATCTCCTTGTCTGCTGATTTCTGTAATATCTACTTCATATTCTTTGCCTACTTCAACTGGTTTTGGGCTAGGAGAACCTCTATTGAAACCTCTATCACCACTTCCACCATAGCTCCTGCCTCTACCTCGGCCATAACCGCTATCTCTACCGTAACTCATTTTTGGATGTCAGTGGTCCTTATCCTAATATAAATTGCCTATGTCGATCAGCATGAAATATTTCTTAGCATTTTGTCTTTTTGATCAAACGAATACCACATATATTGTATATGTATAAAGCCCAGGATTATTCAAAATACTTTATAAATAAGTAGTATTCAAGCACATAATCCAAAATGTACGTAACTTGTAAGTCATGTGGAAAAGAATTTAACGACTTAGTTGATGGCGTAAGGTATTCAAGCTCTGTTAAGGGGGTTCTGTTATTTTGTTCAGATGATTGTTGTAAAAACTATCTTAATGTTAATAAACCAGCACATTAGAACTGCTATGCAGAAATCGAATAATCTCCCTAATATCGATATGGTGATGATTAGAATACAAGCTTTAGAGTGGGTTCAAAGCCAAATACAGGATTTGATTTTGGATAATGTAACAGCGGATTGGCCAGTAATGGTTAATGAAGATAATGATGAACAGCTGATATTAGAACACGATAATAATAATTAATGACACTATGAAGAAGCAACAGGAAGATTAGCAACTCGCTACTTCTTCAGGAAGTCATGTTCTTAATGACAAATCATAAGCTATAGATATTATTAGATGTTATTGCATCCAAAGTTGGAATAAATACCCAAAGGTCTAATTCACTTTATTGTTCTTCTGCCTTTTATCTTATCCTGCGTACTCGGCTCTTCTTTATTTGACATAGGAGTAGCTGGATGACTTACTTTTCGAGTTGGTTTTGGTTGTTCGTCTAATTCAAGTTCTTTAGCCCCTTCAGTACTCTCACCTTGTATTTCGATTTCTTTCTTATTATGAGTCATATCAGCTCATAAAGTACATCATATACCCTAAGAAGCTTTTTAGCAATAGAGTTTCCAAATGAAAGAATGACCAAAGGAGATAATGATAATAAATTTGGATAAACCTATATCAGAAAAGGAAGCATGGGAGATTATCAAACCTGTCTGTAGGGAGTTATATGATTTAACAAATGCTGGAAATATACAGTTCGCATCTGGAAGTTATAATGAGAGTAATGGAATGTACAATATTAACTTAAAATGTAGTCGCATACATTTGGCATCAAGAGGTTTTAAAGATAGCATTGGAGACATAGAGTACGAACAAGGAAATATTAGGATTGGTCTTAGAGCAAACGGTATTCCTGCAAATCTCTTTATCGAGCTAATCTAACAAGATATGCCACACCATCATGTAAAAGTCAAATAACAAGATTATTAGACTGATTCTTTCCTTTTCAACAAGCATTTGAGAAGAAGAATACGAGGAGCTATATCTATGGTTGTCCTGGAATACACACTGGTTGGTCAGGGTTTCCAAGTATCGGCTTGAAGGAGTTACTTTTGTCTATAGTTGCAATGGCTTTTTAGCAGAGATACAAATGCATTCATTATCTATTCTCACAGGCTGCTGATTATTAACAATAGCATAGTTATTTCTTACCTGTTCTGTTACTATATCCCATATTTCTTCTTGGCGCTCTACTGACTCTTTGCTTAACATAATCTTAATTGTACTACCTATATCTTTAGTATAATTGATATAATCTTCAACTCTAGGAAATTCAAAGGTTACATTAAGTCTTTCATATTGTATATTAGTAAATCCTACTTTAGATAGAGAATTTTGTAGAATACTGATATCTGCTAAAGCAAAAGGTCCAGGAGCTCCTAATGGAGGTGGAGGAACATTTAGTTCATGCATTACAATGTTCAGCGGAAAGCTTATGAAAGGAACCTTAGATGCTTTGGCCCATACTGCACATGATAATCTTCCACCTGGTATTAGAGCACGCAATATCCTGCTCAAAGTATTATTTAGATTTGGCATAAACATCAATCCCCACCTACAAAGTGCTGCATCAAATGATGACTCTGGTAAGTCTAGCATTTCTGCATCAACCTCTTTGAATTCAATTATGTCCTGCAATCCCAATTCTGCAGCTCTTTGTTTTGCAATTGTCAACATTTGTGTTGAAACATCTGAAGCCAAGACATAACCTGTACCATCAATATTGTTGCCAGAACCAGCTAATTTGTGTGCTGCTGTTATCGCAGGCTCCCCAATTCCTGTTGCTATATCTAATACTTTTTGACCTGGTTTAATTTCTGCAAGTTCTACTAGTCTGTCACTTACTTTTTGTGCAGCAACTTCAACTGTTTGCCACCATTCTTTCCAGCCTTGAGCAACACTATCCCATCTTTGACGCTGTTCTGTCTTGAATTGTTCACTATCAAAAGAGGAAGGAGGAGGAGATTGATTGTTTACTTTCAATCTGATGTCGCTACCTATGAGTATTGCTTATGTACATAACACCATTTCCATGATTTATTTGGTAATGCTATCATCACAGGATGACCAGTATACTCAAAGTGTTTTGTGGCATGAAGACCAACAGAAGAGTCGCAGCATCCAGCATGGCCACAAACTAGACACATGCGTAATGCAACCCAGTCTGTTCCTTCTTTTTCACATTCTTGACAAGGAGATGTTTTAGGAGAAACTTTGCTCCCATCTGTACCAGCAAAATGTTCACAGCTTTCTTTGGTTTTATTATCAGATAACTCCAATTACAATCATGACCTATTGAAAATATGGATATAAAGAACTTTCACGCTTAATCTCTATTGGTCCCAACCGCATGAACAACCAATGCCATCTGCTAACATTTAAGCGAGATACAAAGAAAGAAGACTTGATTCATGGACTCCTTTAAAGGGTCTATTTGAAAGATGTGCTATAGCGTCATCTTTCATTTTGTCACGATTTCTCAACGCTTGATTTAATTCTCCTAACTCTTGTACCTTGCTTTGACATATGGCTGACATAAATATTTTAAATCGAATAAAGTCAGTAATACTAGAACAAGATTTTAAGTAACAAGCAGCTATTTCAGACTCTGTAAAGGGGAAGGCAGCGGATAAAATTCAAGCTAAAATCAAGATACGTCGCCAGCAATTAAAAAGTCATTGCAAAGATTTCTTATCATTTCATTGATTTCAACTTTTGAATTCTATTTTAAACATATGGCAAGCAATTACGTAAATAGTAACAAGGTAGATTTAACGAAATTATTCAGGGATGAGATATGCTTTAAGCTTTCCGATTTGGATGCGATGTTGAAAGACAATATTATCACCAAGGGAAATATTTTAATCTCAAGTGTTAAATTTAGCGATTTGCATCAAATAAATAGTTTTATTTCCAATTTGCTAGAAATTGATTTATTCAAATATCTCTATAGTGAAAATACAAAAGATAAATGTAAGATGATGATACGGAACGCACCCCTGATAGATATTAGTTATGCACATCTGTTCGAAGCTTATGAGCTAAGAAATAAAACTGAACTTCTCCAACAATTTAGGCTCCAATATGGAAGAAATCTTACAAAATAATCAAATTTAGTTATACTTGATATTAGGATATCTTAGATGGCTCTGAAAAATGAGAGACATTGGTAATACTGTACCTATTTTTATTCCAGCTACCGTAGGATATTATGAGAACTTTACAAGGCAGTATTATCCAGAGCTGAGCAAAGACGTTAATATCAAATATCTTCAAAAGCTAATTGGAAATGATGAGCTAGTAAACATAGTAAATAAGATAATGGATACTATAAACCAAAAGTGAAACAACAAGCTAAAAAAGTAAAACTGGCTTCTTTTAAATAATATGTAGTCTACAGGATGAAATAAGAAATGACCAATGGATAAAAAACCAAAGACAAGTATTACTACAATATTATTAACATGTACTGCAATAGCCATGACCATAGTTATAACTAATATGGCATTAGCCCAAAGCAGCAATACTACGCCTTCATCATCATCTTCGCCTGTTCAAGTTCAAGCCGGAGGTGGAAATAGCACTATTCCATATACTGTATATAATCCTGCAACAGCACAAATAAAAACTGGTCAAAGTGTAATGTGGTATAACCCATCAGTAGCACCAGAACCACATACTGTTACATTTGCTTTAGATAACAATACAAGACCAGAACTAAGTGCTCCTTTTGCTGTTAGGAATTCTTCTAGTTTTATGCCAATGCCGCCTAACTCTACTACTAGTCAACCTGTAATTCTTCCAAACCGCCAAAATCCATCCATGACTACAATATTAGCATCAAATTCAATAGCATCAGGTGCAACAGTAATAGATTCAGGAGGTAATGTCAAACATTTAGGTAGCAATGCTGCATATTCTATAAAAGGTGACGAGAAACTAGTCAACTCTGGTATGCTATTTCCAAAAGGAATGGGACCACCTAATGGAAGTACAACTTTTACATTAACGTTTGAGAAGGCAGGAACGTACGACTATTATTGTATATTGCATCCATGGCAGAAAGGAAAAGTTGCTGTACAGTAAAGATGGAACACCACCAGTCTTAATTTTTTTGCCCTTTATTTTTCAAACTGTCGTATAATTATCGTTATTCAAAAATTATATATCAATTTAATCTAAAGCATTTCTTATTAATAACATGAGATGGAAATCAGCTTTTGTTAGTCTTACTGTAGCCTATATGACATTTAGTAGGTCATTTTGCACTTGACTATCGTATTTCTTAGTACATTAGGCGTAAATGGCTTTGTAATAAAAGCATCTATTGTTACGTCTGGTAATACGTTTGAGAATTCATTCTTCGACATTTCAAAAGAAGTCATTAGTGCTACTTTTACTTTTGAGTCGATGCGCTTTATTTGCTTCACAAATTCATAACCATTCATTTGCGTTCCAAATCAACTCATCAATCAGTATTTACCTATCCTACAGCTGCAGGAGCATGACTTTCCTGGCTATGTTCCATGCTAATATGGGAATTTAATGTCTTAGAACTATCAATAGCATAGTATTAAGAATGATGGTGGGCAGGAGCGATTATAGTAGTAATACCATGACAACAACAACAACGTCAAAATCAAAAATAAGAATTGGTATTATGGCAGCGCATGAACAGGTAAATGCAACTGATCTGTTATCTGATGTCATTTCGATGGAACAAAATGACTTGGAAAGGTGTTGGGTGAGTGACCATTATATGCCTTGGTGGCATGATGGAGGATTCGCTGGTGCTACATGGCCATGGCTTGGGGCAGCACTAGCCAAGACAAACAATATACATATAGGAACTGCAGTAACAGCACCAATATTAAGATACCATCCTTCAATCGTAGCTCAGGTATTTGCTACGTTAGGATTTATGTTTCCAGATAGAGTATTTTTAACGGTAGGAACAGGAGAAGCAGTAAATGAAGTTCCTTCTGGAAACAATTGGCCATCTAACATGGAAAGGTTTGAAAGACTAAAGGAAGCCATAACTATTATCAAAAAATTATGGAACGAAAAATGGGCTGATTTTAGTGGTAAGTATTATTGGGTTAAAGATTCTAATTTGTATACCAAACCTCAAAAACCAATTCCACTATTTATTGCTGCCATGAAACCACAATCAGCTAGGCTTGCTGGTGAGGAGGGAGATGGAATAGTTACCAACGAGCTTAATTTAGATAATCTAAAGAATAAAGTGCTACCAGCCTTCAAAGAAGGTGTTGAGAAATCAGCAGATACTAACAAAAAATATAGTTACGATTCACTAACAAAAGCTGTATTTATGCCTGCATCCTATGACCAAGACAAGGATAAAGCAATCAAGTCAATTGCTTTTTGGAAAGGTGCAATGATAAAGGCCTTTTTTGAGGCCGATGTGCATGACCCACGGGAAATTCAGGAAAATGGTCAAGTTGTTGGTAACGATACAATGCAGCAAATGGCATTTGTTATATCAAACGCAGAAGAAGGCCTAAAGAAGATAAAACAATATACAGACATTGGATTTACCGATATAGTGTTAATTAATTCCAGTCCTGACAGAAACAATTTGGTTAAGTTACTTTCAGAAAAAATAATTCCTCAGATTAAAGAATAATATTTAGTATGTAGAAGATATGCGCAAAGTAGAAAAACATTCTTACTAACTCATACTAAGTCAATGCATGCACTACTTACATTATAACATTAATTCTAAGGATACAAATACTGCAAAGCAAAAATAAAAGATATGGTTAGCCGAGATTGTACATTTCTCGTGCTGTACTTTAATTTTGCAAATCAGGCTGCTGTAATCTAGCTGGGAGGATTAGCTGCTGTGCCGCCTCCAGTTGCGTTACCACTAGCCCGATTACTTCCAGCTGCTCCACTGGTATTGTTACCACTGGTCTGATTACCTCCACCTGTCTGGTTGCCTTGTGCTAATGCTTCTTGTATATAGTTAATAGCGAAGACAGAGGCAACAAGTAGTGATGCAATGATTGCTGCATATAGTGCTGTCGTAGTATATTTGTTAGACATTGAAATCAGACCAAATTTATCAGATTTATAGATTTGTAGGTTATCATACATAATTAGATTCGCTCATATCTATTCTAGGATTAGACAACAAACATTGTTCAACTTCATGTTACTACACTGCGACAAAGAGACTGCAAGGCTTTTGCAATTACAAGCACAAACACAAGGACAAGAGCCCTTGTGAAGCATTTTGAGAATAATAACGAGGAATACCTCAAAATCGAAAAAACTGTCAAAGATAGTGTGCATCGTTGTTTGTCTAATGTTAGAACGGTGTTAGAAATTGCGCTTGTATCTTTAATCAAGTCTATGAGAGATGACCCAACTAAATATAATTCTTTAATTTCATCATTGCCTCCAACCAAAATTGTATATACTACCATCATAATCATCACGGCCTTTTTTGGAAAGCACTGGTACACACATGTGACAATGGTGGTACCTTTTTCATTTACCTTCATAGATATGCATACCTTCTGGCGTTTACATTAGCTGTAAACATTCTATATGAGTTACCATTATTAACCTGTACATTCTTTCTAATGATTATACTACATTAGCTTAGAGGTATAATGATTTGAAACATAGAAGTAAAGAGGAAATATCTGCTTTAGTCCTAGAAGCTATAGTCAATACTGATAGACCAACTCAAACGATGATAATGTACAAAGCATATCTAACACACGTACAGTTAAAACAATTTTTGGCATTTTTAATGGAACAGGGCCTAATAGACTACAACAAGCTAGAGCGAATCTATACAATTACAGAGAAGGGTATGCATTTCTTGGAGGTTTACAATCAACTAAACCAATTGCAAACAACCAATATCCTAAAGACCACCACCTCAACTGATTTGCAAACTATAGAACCTACGCAACTATCAAACCAACAAT